>JAFSYP010000042.1 GCA_017449935.1 Clostridia bacterium | reverse complement strand
GCCTGGTCTGCAACGAGAACGGAAAAATCGACAACTTGCCGCTGAACCGGGCGCTGGTCGACGACGACGGCAGAGTGACGGATATCATCGCGGGCACATTTTTCGTGTGCGGCACCGACGAGGAAGACTTCGCCAGCCTTGACGACGCGGCGGCACAGAAATACCTGAAACGGTTTTTGCTGCCGGAAGAAGTCATGCGGTTCGGCAAGCAATATGTGATCCGCAGATACGACCCGGAAGAGGAGGTGCGCGTATGACGGCGATACGCAGACACAAACTGCTGAACGAGATGATCAGCTACATTGCAGAAGTGATCGATCAGGATGAAGAACTCTACAACATTCTGCACGGGACGTTCGGCATGACGAATGCGGAAATCCGGGAGTGCGGGATCAACTTCCTGGACGATTACTTCCAAGCGGACAGCGACAAGGATCGGCTCATGCAAAAGATCGAACACTGCTATCAGCGGTGCAGGCGCAAATGGTCGCAAATGACGCCGGAGCAGATTCTGGATGAAATCGACGAGATACACGCGGTGAGCGTGGTCTACCGCGTCATCACCCGGAGCGGCGTTTCCGAAGACGACACACGCTGGCTGGTACGCTTCCGCAATCCGCTGGCAGTCGTCAGCGACGCGTGGCAGTACGCAAACGATATGGACAGCATTATTTGCGAGGAACGTCTGGACTATCTGATTACGGAACTGCGTGACCGCGGCGATGCGGAAGAGGACTACGCAATGGATGACGACGGTGCATAATCTACACAATCGACAAAAAACACGCAAAAAGATCGTGTAAAATATGGCGCGAATATTGCTTGCTATTATTCCTTTTTAGAGTTAATATCACACACAACGAAGGGCACAAAAGCCCTAAAACAAAGGAGAGAGCAAGCATGAAGACCACCAGATTCGGAATCGAGATCGAGTTCACGGGCATCACACGCAGGAAGGCGGCGGACGTCGCGGCGGCCTACTTCGGCGGCACGGTTAACCACGGCGCAAGCTACGACCGCTACACCACGCAGGACAGAAACGGCAGAACATGGTCGTTTTTGAAGGACGCCAGCATCGTTCCTCTGCGCAAGGAAAACGGGCGGAAAGTCGGCGCGCGGGACGAATACAAAGTCGAGCTGGTCACGCCGATCCTGACCTACGAACAGGACATGGACACGCTGCAGGAACTCATCCGCAGGCTCCGCAAAGCCGGCGCATTCACGGATCCGCAGAACTGTGGCATTCACATCCACCTCGACGGCGCGCCGCACACCGCACGGAGCATTCGCAACTGGGTGAACATCATGGCAAGCCGGAACGACCTGCTTTACAAAGCCCTGCAGATCGAGCCGACGCGCAAACGCTGGTGCAAGGCGCTGGACGCGGATTTGGTACGCCGCATGAACGAGCAGAAGCCGAAAACGCTCTCGCAGATCGAGGAGATTTGGTACGCCGGATACTTCGGCAACCGCGACACCCATTACCACTCCAGCCGCTACGCTTTCCTCAACCTGCACAGCTTTTTCCACGGCAACGGCACGGTCGAGCTTCGCGGCTTCAACGCGACGCTGCACGCCGGCAAGGTTCGCGCCTACGTCGCCCTTGCCCTTGCGATGAACAAGCAGGCATTGACGCAGACCAAAGCGAGCACCAGAAAGCCGCAGACCGAAAACGAAAAATTCGCCATGCGGACTTATCTGACGCGCATCGGATTGAACGGCGACGAGTTTGCAAACTGCCGGGAACACCTTTGCAGCCACCTTGACGGCAACGCCGCGTGGAGATTCGGACGGGGAGCTTAAGATATATCCTCCCGCCGCCTTACCTGCCCCTTCGGGGGCTTAAGGCAGTAGAAGGATGTACCTTGAACACCCTCTGAAAACGAAAGGAAAGAAGGAACGATTATGAAAATCAACAGAAGAACCCTTTACCTTGCCTACGGCAGCAACCTGCACACGGATCAAATGGCGCGCCGCTGCCCCGGCGCAAAAGTGATCGGCACGGCGTCGCTGAAGGATTACAAGCTGCTGTTCCGCGGCGGACGGTACGGCGCGGTGGCGACGGTAGAGCCCTGCAAAGGCAAAAGCGTTCCCGTTCTGCTGTGGGGCATCACAGAAGCGAACGAGAGCAGCCTCGACATTTACGAAGGCTGGCCGCGGCTTTACCGCAAGGAATACGTGCCGGTCACGGTCGACGGCAAACAGCGCATGGCGATGATGTACGTCATGACCGACGGGCACGAGCTCGGCGAACCGAACCCCGGCTACTACGCGACCATCGCGCACGGGTACAAAGACTTCGGCTTCGACCTTGCGGTTCTCGATCAGGCGGTTAAAGACTCCATGGCAGTCACGCCTTGGAACTGACCGGCACGGGCAGGACGGTACGCTCTCTCCGCCGTTCTGCCCGCACGTTTTCCCTGTGTTGCGCTTTGATGCGGAATGCGCATCGTTTGCCCTTCGGCGGCAAAACGCGACACAGGGCAAATGTCGGCGCGACACGCGCGCGGGGTAATTTACACAAAGGATGCCCCGAAAGATCGGTACATTTACACCGTTGATATATAAGGAAAATGACGGTAACATGTGACACGATCAAGGGGCGGACGACCCGCCGGAAAGGATGAACATCATGACAAAATTCAAGGAGCATACCATTTGGGACAGCCAGCCGGATTACCGCGATTGGCGCGACGATCTGGAAGAGCAATACCCCGACATGACCGAGGACGAGCGGTACGATTGCATGCTCGACACCAACGCCGGTTACCTTGAGGACGAGCGGGCGAACCTGAACATTCCGCTCGGCATGCCGATCCTGCTGATCGCGGACATCGGACGATGGGACGGACGGTACAGCGGGTACGGCGTGATCCGCAGCGGGAACATCCGGGACTGCCTGCGGTCGGATTTGGACGACTGCCGCTGGTACGTCGACGAGCTGCGGGATCTTCGCTGCCGGGCTGCGCACCACGACGGCGTCAACTACTACCTGTACCGCGTGTACAAGGACGGCGTCACGGCGGCGCAAATGGAAAACCTGGAGTGGAAAATCTTCTGCGGCACGGCGACGCGCCGGGACATCACGCGCCTGACGAGACGGCTCGGCGACGCGATCGCGCAGGTGTACGGCTGGACGTGAGAGCGGGGTCTTCGGACCCCTTTTTTCGTTCTGACGGAATGGACAAATCACACAACACGGCGCCGAAATGTTTGGTACATATATTATCGCAAAAGGCCTGGCTATTTACCGGAATAGACGGTAATATGACACACGATCAAGGGCACAGCCCGGAAAGAAAGGAAGAAAAAACATGACAGGATTACCCACACGCGCGCAGGTCGAAAGAATCCGCGCACAGTACCCGAAAGGCACGAAAGTCCGGCTGAACAGTATGCCGGAAGATCCACGACCGATTCCCGTGGGAACGGTTGGAAGTGTCCAGTTTGTGGATGACATCGGCAGCGTTTTCACAAATTGGACGAACGGAAGCGGACGGGCATTCATCCCCGGCATAGATTCGGTTTCGATCATAACCGAGGAGGAATATGTGAACGGAGGTGGGCAGGCATGAAGTACATTGACTTTCTGGACAAGGCCGTCGAGCGAAAGGCACAGTATGAAGAAATCGGCGTCAACCAGACCTTTGGGCAAGCGTACTTTTCCGCGCTCCGGAACGGGAACGAAACGGTTGACTTCAACTACGTAATCTGGGATTCCGATGTGGATCCGATCCTTGCGGACTGCAGACGGTTCGGCGTTACCGAGTTTACGGTTTCATCTACATTTTCCAGCCTCGTGCAGATCATCGCGGCTTTTGTCGACCGCGGCTGCCGTTTGGACGGCATGACAAAGGTGAAGGGCACCTACGATGCGCCCGGCACGGACGAAAGAATTCTGATTCCGGCTTTTCTGCTGCGGGTCGGCCAGGAGGGCGATCACGCATGAAGATGACGGAGAAAATCAAGTCGGATCTGCTGTACGTGAGGTCTACCGGACTGACGAATATGTTTGACCGGAACGCCGTCCGGCGCATTGCGCATGAATTCGGCTTTAGCGAACTGGAGCAGTACGTTCGGGAAAACCCAAAAGCATACGCCCACTTCATTCTGACCGGTGAGGATTTGCCGGACGAGGGCGGCGAGAAGCCGAAGACAAAGAAACTGTACCGCGTGACCATAACCGAAACGCGAAAACGCACGGTGACGGAAGAAGCGGAATGCGCGGAAGCCGCAGAACGGCAGGTGCAAGAGGACTGGGAAGAATGCTTATATCTGCTGGATAAGAGCGTCTTTTCCAGCGCAACGTTTCACGCGGAGCCTGCAGAAGAGGAATAACAACCACACAGCATAAACACGAAGAGAGCCATCGCGGCTCTCTTTTTCGTTGTCAGTTTTCAAACAAAATGCGCATGTAGTCCATGCGGCCGTTCAGAATGCGGACAATACGCACTTCCGTTTCCATCACACGGTAAAAGGCAATGTGCGTACCGCACACGAGACAGCGGTAATCGCTCTCACGCCCGGTCTTGCTTTGCAGGCTGTAGCCGAGGTTAGGATGCTGCTCCAACTTGCCGCAGGTCAATACAATGCTCTCAATCACGCTTTTTGCTGCAATCGGGTTTTGCAGGACGTCGGCAATGTAGTCGTATGTTTCCCGCAGGTCATCACGCGCCTGCTGTGTGTAAATCAGTTTCATGCGCCGAACCCGAACTCACGCAGAATATCCTCCTGCGTATAGAGTCCTTTCTTTGCGGATGCTTCGCCCTTTTCCAATTCTGCAGACAACGTTTGGATCGCTTGTTCACGCATGGCGTCTCTGCTGTTTGTGGTAATCAGCATCGGCATCCCTTCCGCGTTCAAGGACTGCTGAATGAAAATGTTGATCGCGTCGGTGAGTGTCATGCCGCAGCGGGCGAACACTTCCTCAACCGCTGTTTTAATTTCAGGATTGATGCGCATTTGAAATGTCGCTGTTTTCGGCGCGGTGGCCACTGTTAATGCTTGTGCCATGAAAATCAACTCCTTGAGGATAGTATACGCCGAATCAGCAGAAATGTCAATACGTTGTCATTACAAATATTGGAGGCGATTATGAGACAGGAAATAATCGATTTATCCGGCGACCAGCGCGTCGGACACGGAACGCGGTACATCGGCACCGTCGGCGAACACAACGCCACGGAGCTGGTGCTGACCGTACCGCCGGAAATGCTGAAGGCGGCGGAATACGTCGTCGTGCTTTTCGACGTCGGCGACACGGTTTTCCGCTCGGTGAAAATCCCGGTCAAAGGCAGAAAGAAAACGCCGCCCGCATGGATAGCCAGCGGAGCGGTTCACTGCTTTATCGACCATAAAGTATCGAGCCACCCGCGCGTGGCGCTGCAGGTCGAAGGCTGGCGTATCGGCGCGAACGGCCGCCCGGAATGCGTGATGAAGACGCCGCTCGTCACGGGACTGGCGTTCCGACCGTCCGCGGCGGGCTGCAGCACGATCCCGCTTGCCGCCGAGGGTACGCACGAACACAGCAATCTCGACGTGTTGGAGCGGTTCGGCGCAACCGAAGACGACAAACCGACGTTCGACGGCGTGGAGTTGTCGCAGATCGGCGGCGGGGATTATTCCGCGATCGAGGCGGAAGTCCGGCGGCTGGCGGCGGCAATGCTCACGCGGTCGATGCTGATGGACATCCTGCGCACGTGTCAACTGGTTGACGGCGTTCTGACGGTCGAGCTCGGTACCGGTTGCGCGGAAATGACAGAGAACGGCTGCCTCGTTCTTGACGAGGCGGTCTGCAGAAACAACGATGGAATTTTGGAGGTGCTCATATGGGCGTAAATGTCGGCAAACCCGATGTATTGATCAAACTGGACGAAGAAAACGGCAAGCTCACCTACGGCGGTGTGCCCGTCTGCGACGGAGAACACAGTGGCAGCGGTGACGACACTCCCTTGCCTGCGGTGCGCGGTACGGTGGCGCTCGTCGACAACTTTTCCGAACTTGACCCGGAGGCTGAAGACGGCTCTCTGGCGCTGGCGTGGAATCCGAACTACCAGACTACGGCGCTGGAACTGGGAACATACGACGCAGACGAAAGAGAATACCTAATTCCGAACAAGCTGGTGTCGTTTGCACCGGAGATGGAGTACCGCGAATCCGTGTATACGCACGCGATACAGAATTTTCTGTCGAAGTATCCTTTGCAATACCGCCAGTACTGGGGCGGTGCGACGTTTGATACATACTGTTTGCAGCGCGGCGTTTTTCGTCTAAACGCCAACGGCACGTATACGGATATTTCGAGCACGTTTAGCATCGGCGACGACATTTCCGGATACTATTACGCTGACCGTGACCGATGCTTTTATCTGGAAGCGGAACTGCGCAGCACGCATAAGGATTGGAGCGTTTGGGACAGAGAATGCATGCTCCTGTCCGCCGTCCCGGTGGTCACCGACGCCAAGGACAATATTTTCGTCCGTGAGCGGGTTGAGTGCGAGGGCATTCTTTGCGATGGCGTCATTGCGCCGCAGGCAACAACCAAATATCTGGTCGCCGCGATGTGGGAAGGCGATGCGATGCACCGGACGTTCCTTGAATTGTTCCCCGGTGCGACGAAGGTCGGCGGCAATGTTTACCGCGTTCCGCTGGTGTTTCTGTACTCGTTTGAAGATATGGATGCTTCTCTTGAATACGAGCAGGATGACGATTCCGACAAGGGATACCATATGGAAACGGCGTCATTCCATCTGCAGGCGGGCTGGAACGTGGTTTATGTGATCGGCGCGATGCAGTTTGATCCGAAGGATAAAGAATGGGAACTGGAGAACGTTGCCTTTGACAGCGTTGAGCCGGTGGACACAGCGCCGTCTTTCTCTGTGCAGACGGATGAAACCGGAACGGTCGAGTTCTGGCGCGAAAACGCCGATCTCCTGTTTGAGGGTATGCTGCAGCAGAAGAAAGAAACACATCCGTCCGGTCTGTATATCAAGACAGAGAACTGGCAGCCGATCCATGCGGGCATGCTGCCGCGGATCGACGTCGACAAATACAGCCACGACATTGACGTGCTGTATGAGCGCGTGGATGAGACGATCAACGATCTGGAAGACAATCCGCCGTACCATAGCAACAGATACGTTCTTGATGCGTTGAGCGAAGACAATGGGACGCTGATGTACAACGGAAGCAGGATCCGCACGATTTCTTCTATCGATCTGGACGGACAGTACAACGGATTTGATTCTTACCGGATCAACTTTACGGACGGTACGCAGGAGTACTTCAACATCCTTCACACGAAAAATACCGATGTATCCACCATGCACTTCAATTTCTCCCGACCTGCGGATGAGGATCGAATGACCGTCTATTTCAACAACGGCGATTACGCACAGATTCCGTTCAGCGGCTTTGACTTCAATCTTGCGTTTCAGGGAGAAGACAGCGGCGGTATGCTGCATCAAGGCCGTCAATTCGGTGACCGATACGCGTATTTCAAATTCGGAAGCTGGGCAGATTACGGAGAGTTCTACCCGCTGTGCGTGAATATTTCCGATCTTGACCGCAACACGGCAAAGCTCGACTACATCGACATGATGATGGGTACGGGCTTTGAAACCGAAGGTCTGTACGACCGTGCGCAGCGCAACTACACTGCCGGATACTGGAATGCCGACCACCTGCGGCAGGCTGTCGCACACGGCTGGATCGGTACGGACGATTTCCAAAACATGACCGGCATGCCGTATGACGACTCGGATGATGAGCCGTATGACGACCCGGATGATGAGCCGTATGACGACCCGGACGATGAGCCGGATGACAACTGGGACGATGAGCCGGATGACAACTGAGACGATGATCCGGACGACGACGCGGACGACGAGCCGTATGATGACCCGATTGATGAACCGAATGAGGAGGAAAGCGACGATGATCAGAATTAACTTCGGATATCTCCGCATGCTGTACGACGCGCATCTGTGCAACAAAAACACAGTGCAGCAGGCTGTGGTCGACGAGCGCATCACGCCGGAGCAGTATGAGCGCATCACGGGCGAGGCGTATGTCGCGCCGGAAGAGCCTGCGGAAAACGCAGAAGAATGACGGAATGACCGATGATAGGAGGCGGTTTTGTGAAGTACACGCCGACAAAATTCATGGCGTCGGATTCTCACTACGATAAGACCGCCGCCGATTACGCCGTTGGGTTTATCGAATCGCTCACGCATACCAAAGGCACATGGGCAGGAAAACCGTTCCATCTGCTCCCGTGGCAGGAACAGCTTGTCCGGGACGTGTTCGGCGTTTTGAAGCCCAACGGC
>JAFSYP010000009.1 GCA_017449935.1 Clostridia bacterium | reverse complement strand
TATCGAATCGCTCACGCATACCAAAGGCACATGGGCTGGAAAACCGTTCCATCTGCTCCCGTGGCAGGAACAGCTTGTCCGGGACGTGTTCGGCGTTTTGAAGCCCAACGGCTATCGACAGTTTAATACGGCCTATTGCGAGATCCCCAAGAAAATGGGCAAATCGGAGCTCGCCGCGGCGATCGCGTTGCTGCTGTGCTGCGCCGATGGTGAACAGCGTGCCGAGGTATACGGCTGCGCCGCCGACCGCCAGCAGGCGTCCATCGTTTTTGAAGTCGCTGCCGACATGGTCCGCATGTGCCCTGCGTTGAGCAAGCGTGTCAAAATCTTGACCGCGATGAAACGCATCGTGTTTGAGCCGACCAACAGCTTTTACCAAGTGCTGTCCGCAGAGGCTTACAGTAAACACGGTTTCAACATCCACGGCGTGCTGTTTGATGAGTTACATACGCAGCCCAACCGCAAACTGTACGACGTTATGACGAAAGGCTCCGGCGACGCGCGTATGCAGCCGCTGTATTTTCTGATCACGACGGCGGGCACGGACACGCACAGCATTTGCTACGAAGTCCATGAAAAGGCAAAGGACATACTCGAAGGCCGCAAGATCGACCCGACGTTTTATCCGGTCATTTACGGCGCCGATGAATCCGACGATTGGACAGACCCAGAGGTCTGGAAAAAAGCGAACCCGTCGCTCGGCGTCACGGTCGGCATTGACAAGGTGCAGGCGGCGTGCGAGTCCGCCAAGCAAAACCCCGCTGAGGAAAATGCGTTCAGGCAATTGCGCTTAAATCAATGGGTCAAACAAACCGTCCGATGGATGCCGATGCACGTTTGGGACAAATGCGCATTCCCGGTAGACCCGGAGGCGCTGAAAGGGCGCGTCTGTTACGGCGGTCTTGATTTGTCCTCCACGACGGATATCACGGCGTTCGTTCTGGTTTTTCCGCCGACTGCGGACGACGACAAATATTACATCCTGCCGTACTTTTGGATCCCGGAAGACAACATGGATCAGCGCGTTCGCCGCGACCACGTTCCGTATGACGTGTGGCAGCGACAGGGATATATCCAAACGACCGAAGGCAACGTCGTGCATTACGGTTTCATCGAGAACTTCATCGAGCGGCTCGGTACGGAATACAACATCCGGGAGATCGCATTCGACCGCTGGGGCGCCATCCAAATGGTGCAGAACCTTGAGGGCATGGGCTTCACCGTTGTCGCGTTCGGACAAGGGTTTAAAGACATGAGTCCGCCGACCAAAGAAATGATGAAACTTGCGCTTGAGGAGCGCATCGCGCACGGCGGCAACCCCGTCCTCCGCTGGATGATGGACAACATCAGCGTCCGCACCGACCCGGCGGGCAACGTCAAACCCGACAAAGAAAAATCCACCGAGCGTATTGACGGCGCGGTGGCTGCGATCATGGCGCTCGACCGGGCGATCCGCTGCGGCTCTGAACCGCAGGGTTCGATCTATGACGAGCGCGACATTCTGTGGATTTGACCGGCCTGACACCGGGACCCCGATGGTATGCCCGGCCGGGGTGTGCGAGATGTGTTTTCTACACTTTGCACACTTTATCTACCGAAAGATCGTCTACTATCCCGACTTGAATAGTGTGACCGTTGACGGTAATATGGCGCTACCAAAGAAAGGGAGGCTACAAAAAATGGCAAACAACTGTATCTACATGATGCACGTCAAAGGCAAAAAAGAAAGCATCGACGAGTTTTTTACGGAGCTGCGCGACTACGAGCGTGTTC
The DNA here is from genome assembly GCA_017449935.1 of Clostridia bacterium. Taxonomy (GTDB): domain Bacteria; phylum Bacillota; class Clostridia; order Oscillospirales; family Acutalibacteraceae; genus UBA1425. Next base: position 3 of record JAFSYP010000009.1, on the reverse strand, counting down.
CGC
>JAFSYP010000041.1 GCA_017449935.1 Clostridia bacterium | reverse complement strand
CGCCGGCGGCACATGGCACGGCGGAAGGCAAGGCGAACTCGCCGGCGGCACATGGCACGGAGGGCGCCAAGGCGAACTCTCCGGCGGCACATGGCACGGCGGAAGGCAAGGCGAACTCGCCGGCGGCACATGGCACGGCGGAAGGCAAGGCGAACTCGCCGGCGGCACATGGCACGGCGGGTGTCAAGGCGAACTCGCCGGCGGGACATGGCACGGCGGAAGGCAAGGCGAACTCTCCGGCGGCACATGGCACGGCAGGTGTCAAGGCGAACTCGCCGGCGGCACATGGCACGGCGGAAGGCAAGGCGAACTCTCCGGCGGCACATGGCATGGCGGGAGACAGGGTGAACTATCTGGCGGGACATGGCACGGCGGAAGGCAAGGCGACCTCTCCGGCGGCACATGGCACGGCGGAAGGCAAGGCGACCTCTCCGGCGGCACATGGCACGGCGGAAGGCAAGGCGAACTCTCCGGCGGCACATGGCACGGTGGGAGACAAGGTGAACTCTCCGCCGGCACATGGCACGGCGGGTGTCAAGGCGAACTCGCCGGCGGCACGTGGCACGGAGGGTGTCAAGGCGATCTCGCCGGCAGAGCAATGACAATTAAGGAAGATATGCAATCATCTCCTGCTTTCCGTGAACAGCGATAAAAAAGCACCGGCATCACCGGTGCGTTTTTGTTTCTGTTCTGTTTTCAGTCGACGGCGCGCGTCAACGGAACCATTTGTCCAGGAAGCCGGCTGCGCCGAATTTGTCGTACACGCGGTCGTTGAGCTTCTTGAACCATTTGGTCAGCAGCTTCTCGACGCCGTTCTGTCTGGTTTCCTTGCGCGGCTGCTCGATCCCGAGCGTGACGAGCGTCTGGAAGGCGTTCTCGATCACTTCGTCGTCCGCCTTGCGGTTGTTGTGCGTACGCGCGAGCATCGCGTTGCACTCGTCAAGCGCGTCCTGTGCGAGCTTGACGTTGTCGGCCTTGGACGCGTCCGCCTTGTTGTCGCGGATATAATCGCGAAGCTCGGTCAGGTATGTGACGTCGCCGCGCAGCAGGCGCTTGGCATCTCTCGATTCATTGAACTGCGGATAGACGTCTGCGGACGCCCGCACGCTCGACACACGGCCGGCGGAAATGTCCAGCGCGAGACGCAGCGCGGTGTTGTTGTATTCCAGTTCATGCTTCTGCTCAAAGAAGCACCACGTTCTGTCGGGTGCGAAGGAAGTGGACAGATCGACGGACCCGTCGGGAGAAACATATTCGCCCGTCTTGCCGAGCTTCTCGCCCGCGGGGGCGTACGTCGCGCCGGGCGCGGTAGAAGACAGCTGGATGATTTCGTCGGAGTTAGTGGAGTGCGCGGACTGCATGAATTGGAAGTATTCGTAGCCGCCGCTGCCGCCGCCGAACTCGAAGCCGTAGCCGCAGATGAAATAGAATTCCGTGCCGTTCTCTTCCAGCTCCCGAAGCCGCGGGATCAGGTTCAACTGCGCTTTGTTGTATTCGCGCGCCTGTTCGCGTACCTTGTCATACTTGCTGTCCATGAGCAGATTCTTCTCGACTTCGGCGTACCGGTCGCCCGGAATCAGCGCGACCATGGACGGCGTCGGCAGGATGACGCTCTCCACCACGGCGCCGACGAGCGTGTCGATGACTCTGCGCAGCGTGCGCTTGGGCAGGATACGCAGGGCGACGTTGGCGAGATAGCACCACGGCTCGTCGATCGCTTTCAGCAGCGCGCCGTTGTACAGCATCTCCGGCGCGTCCTCGGCGTATTTGCGCTCGACAAGATCCGCGATCACATCGCTGCCGTTCCAGGCGCCGACGATGCTGACCACGCGGCCGACCTGGCCTTTGCTGCCGTAGCGGTCCAGATAGGCGTTGACGACCGTTGCACCCATGCTCATCGGCACCAGCACGACCTTGTCGGCGTCGCTGTACTTGCCGAGCACGACGTCGTTGATGAACGAATCCAGATCGTCCGCGTCACGGTACAGATAGGAAAACGCCGAGTGATAGAAGCAGAAAATATTCTCCGCGCCGATCACTTCCACAATGGACTGGCAAGGGATGGAATAGTAGAAGTTCTCCAGATCGACTTCGTTGTATTCGCTGATCGGGTACGGGCGCATGCAGTCCTCGACGTCGGCCGGCAAGTTGCCGTTTTCATCAATGATGTTTCGGCTCAAAACGCCGGTGAAGATGGTGCCCACATCTTTTTGGGAAATGAAATTGCGCTTGAGCGTCAGCGTCAGCACGATCTGTCCCACGACGCGCAGCGTCGCGAACAGCACCTTCGGATTCTTGAACGCATTGGAATCCGGATAGAACAGGTTGTAGTCGATCGGATCTTCCTCGCGGTCAAACCAGTTGAAGTTCCAAATGTCGGACTTGCTGTTCGCCTTGTAGTTGCCGTTCTCGTCGACAAGATGCGACCATGTCTGGCCGATGCCGGTGACGAATATGATCGGATACTCGCATTCGATCGCCTCCTGCGCGGACGCGAGCGAGCTTGCCGCCGTGACCTCGGGCGCGGCAGAGTTCTTTTTCGCGCTCACGGGGATGACCGCCGCGAACATCAGAGAAACGACCAGAAGCAGAGAAATGACCTTTTTCATAAAAGCGCCTCCTTTGATGATTCCATTATATCGAAAACGCCGTCGGATTTCAATAGGGGCAAAAAACTTTTTCGCGAGCCAGTCGTCTGCCTCTTACCGTTTCGCCTTTGCCTCGCAGTAAACGCAGCGGTAGACGCCTTTTTCGCGGTCGGTCAGCTTAAACTCATGGCGCAGCTCCTGCTCGGTGGAGGTGATGCAGCGCGGATTCTTGCAGCGGATCACGTCCGTGATGCGTTCGGGCAGCGTCAGCCTTTCACGCTTGGCGAGCGCGCCGTCCCGGATGATATTGACCGTGATGCCGGGATCGATATAACCGAGCACGTCAAAGTCAAGATCGATCACGCGGCCGATCTTGATGATGTCCTTTTTGCCCATTTTCTCGCTGTCGGCATTTTTTATCATGGCGACCGTGCAGTTCAGCTCGCCCAGGCCGAGGATCTTGTAGATATCCATGCCCTTGCCCGCCGTGATGTGGTCGAGCACGATGCCGTCGCGGATCTGTCCGATGATCATACGTTCGCCTCCTCCAGCAGTTTGAGCATCAGCGCCATGCGGATGTACTTTCCGTACAGCACTTGTTTGAAATAGCACGCGCGCGGATCGTCGTCCACCGAAACGGAGATCTCGTTGACACGCGGCAGCGGATGCATGATGCACAGATCGCTTTTTGCGGTGCGCAGTTTGTCCTCGGTCAGGATATAGGTGTCCTTCAGCCGCACATAATCCGCTTCGTTGAAGAATCGTTCGCGCTGCACGCGCGTCATGTAGAGGATGTCCAGCTCGTGCATCACGGGTTCCAGCTCGCGCACTTCGGTATACGGCACGTGCTGCGGTTCGAGCACTTCGCTCTTGACGTATTCGGGGATGCACAGTTCTTCCGGCGAAATCAGGACGAACCGCGTGCCCTCGTACCGCGCCATCGCGGACATCAACGAGTGCACGGTGCGGCCGAATTTCAGGTCGCCGCACAGACCGATCGTCAGGTTCCGGAACCCGCCTTTTTCGCGGTGGATCGTCAGAAGATCCGCCAGCGTCTGCGTCGGATGGTTGTGGCCGCCGTCGCCTGCGTTGATGACCGGCACCGTCGCGCGGCGCGACGCCACCATCGGCGCGCCCTCCTTTGGGTGACGCATGGCGATGATGTCGGCATAGCAGCTGACGGTGCGCACCGTGTCGGACACGCTCTCGCCCTTGGCGGTGGAGCTGTTCTGCGCGGAGGAAAAGCCGATCACGTTGCCGCCCAGCTCGTACATGGCCGCCTCGAAGCTCAGACGCGTACGTGTCGACGGCTCAAAAAAGAGCGTCGCCAGCTTCTTGCCCGCGCACCGGTGCGCGTACGCCTGCGGGTGCGCGATAATGTCCTCGGCGACGGCGATCAGCTCCTCGATCTCTCCTGTCGTCAGGTCTTTGATGTCAATTAAACTTCTCATGGAGCTCACCTTATCCAGCTTTCGTCCGACGGGCAGTTGCGGAACGCGATCAGCCTGTCGACGTCTTCCTTGCGGATATATCCTTCCTCGGCGGCGACGGCGGCGATCACGTCAAAGTTCGTCAGGCTGTGATTCTGCACGTTCGCCGCGGCCATACGGTCGATCCCCTTCTGCATCCCGTAGGTAAAGATGCTCGCGACGCCCAGCACCTCGGCGCCCGCCTCGCGCAGCACGTTCACTACTTCCAGCACGCTGCCGCCGGTGGAAATAAGGTCCTCCACCACCACGACCTTCTGTCCGGGCAGAAGTCTGCCCTCGATCTGGTTCTGCCGGCCGTGGTCTTTTGCGCCGGAGCGCACATAGCCCATGGGCAGCCCAAGAATGTGCCCGGTGATGGCGGCGTGGGCGATGCCCGCCGTGCTGGTGCCCATCAGCACCTCTACGTCCGGGTAGTATTCGCGGATGAGCGACGCCAGACCGTTTTCGACGTCCGTGCGCACATCGGGCGCCGTCAGCGTCAGCCGATTGTCGCAGTAGACGGGACTTTTAATGCCGCTGGCCCAGATGAACGGTTCTTCCGGGCGAAAAAAGACGGCCTTGATCTTCAGCAGATCCTTCGCGATAACAATAGAATAGTCCATCATTACATCCTTTCTGTTCCTTACAGTTCAAAACTTTCTGTCTTCAGATCGCAATAATACCTGCCCTTTTCGGCAGTGAATTTCAGAACGCAGTAATCCGGATCGGTCACGCCGCCTTTATAGAATACCGTGTCGCTTTTTTTCCATATCCTGTTTTTGCTGTCCTGATCGGTCAGGACCTCCATCCTGCCCGTCAGAAGAACGCCGGCGTATCTGAACAGCCCTTTGCGATAAAAATAGACGCTCGCTTTCGGGTTCTCCCGAAACTGTCCGACGCGCATGGACGACGTGTTGGTCGAAAAATAAAAATCGCGCAAGCCGGACCGCGCCCTCGGCTTCAGCATCGCCTTGACGGCGGGGAAGCCCTGCGCGTCCACGGAGCATATGAAGCTGACTTTGCGGCGGGCAATGAATTTTTCAATTTGGTTCAGATCCATTTTTTTGCCTTTATCCATCATCGTTATCCGACAAACTCCGCAACGCACCTGCGATACGCCGCGACGGGGTCTTCGGCGGCGGTGATCGGCCGGCCGACGACGATATAGTCCGAGCCGATCTCGCGGGCTTTCGCCGGCGTCGTCACCCGCTTCTGGTCGCCGACGTCGCCGTCCGCGAAGCGCACGCCCGGCGTCACGGTCAAAAAGTCCGCGCCGCACGCGTCGTGCACCTTGCGCGCTTCGAGCGGCGAGCAGACGACGCCGTCCAGTCCGGCGGTTTTGGCGTTCTGCGCATAATGCAGCACGACCTCGTCGATCGGCGCGCGGATCAGAAGATCGCGCTCCATGCGCGCCTGATCGGTAGACGTAAGCTGCGTGACCGCGATCAGCAGCGGCCGCGTGCCGTCCGGCCGCGTCAGCCCTTCGAGCGCCGCTTCCATCATGGCGATCGTGCCGGACGCGTGCAGGTTGCAGATGTCCACGTCCAGAGCCGACAGCACCGCCATCGCTTTTTTGACCGTGGTCGGAATATCGTGCAGCTTGAGATCAAGAAAGATCCTGTGTCCGCGCGCTTTCAGCTCCCGCACGATCGCGGGGCCCTCCGCGTAAAACAGTTCCATGCCGATCTTGACGAACGGTTTTTCTTCCCGGAACGCGGAAAGAAAATCGAGTGTTTTTTGTCCGCTTGCGAAATCGCAGGCGATAATGACGTCACGCCCCATGATGCGCGCCTCCTATAATATCCGAAAGGTTTTGTATCCCGTATTTTTCCATCGCGGCCGGCAGCGCGCGTACGATGTCGCGCCCCGCGAAAGGATTCACTAAATTAACCGCCCCGATCTGCACCGCCGTCGCGCCTGCGAGCATCATTTCCAGTACGTCCTCGGCCGAGGACACGCCGCCCATACCGACGATCGGGATGCGGACTGCTTTATAAACCTGATAGACCATGCGCAGCGCGACCGGAAAGACCGCCGGGCCGGACAGGCCGCCGAACGTGTTGGCGAGGACCGGCTGCTGTTTGCGCAGGTCGATGCGCATTCCCTGCAGCGTGTTGATGAGGCTCACGCCGTCCGCGCCCGCCGCTTCGCACGCCCTGGCCATTTCCGCAATATCCGTCACGTTGGGCGAGAGCTTGACGATGACGGGCTTTTTCGTCGCCGCCCGGACCGCTTTCGTCACCTCGGCGGCCATCGCAGGATCGGTCCCGAAGCTCATGCCGCCGCCGTGGACGTTGGGGCAGCTGATGTTGACCTCCAGCCAGCCGACCTGCTCCGCCTCGTCGAGCATCGCGCACGTCTCGGCGTATTCCCCGACGGAAAAGCCGCTGACGTTCGCCATGACGGGTTTTTTGAAATATGTGCGCATCTGCGGCAGGATCTGTGAGAGCACCGCCTCGACGCCGGGATTCTGCAGTCCGACGGCGTTGAGCATCCCCGCTTCGCACTCCGCGATGCGCGGCGTGGGATTGCCGAAGCGCGGCTGCCTCGTGGTGCCCTTGAAGGAAAACGTGCCCAGACAGTTTATATCGTACAGCGCGGCAAATTCCGCGCCGAAGCCGAACGTGCCGCTGGCGGGGATCACGGGATTGTCCAGCGGGACGCCGCACAGCGATACGGCTGTGTTCACCATATGATCTCCTCCTTTTCCAGCACAGGGCCGTCGGTGCAGATACGTTTGGCGCCGTATTTGGTTTTGCACGTGCAGCCCATGCACGCGCCGAAGCCGCAGCCCATACGCTCCTCGAAGCTGTACTGACCGCTTGTTTTTGTCACATGATATACGGCCTTGAGCATCGGCTCCGGCCCGCAGGTATAGACGTAGCTGTATTCGTCCGGCAGCGCGTCGGTCACGAAGCCGCGCACGCCGCGGGAACCGTCCGCCGTCGTGACGATTGTGCGCACGCCGAGCGCGCGGAACTCATCCTCGTAGAAAACCTCGTCCGCCGTGTTGAAGCCCAGCACCGCCGTGACGTCCTTGCCCTCGGCGACAAGCTGTCTGGCGAGCAGATACAGCGGCGGCACGCCGACGCCGCCGCCCAGCAGCAGCGGGCGTTCGCCGCTTTTGTTCACGTCGTAGCCGTTGCCGAGGCCGGTCAGCACGGAGAGCGCCGTGCCGACGGGCAGACGGGACATCTGCGTGGTGCCTCTGCCGACGACCTTGTACAGGATCGTCGCTTCCTCCGGCTCCCAGTCGCACACCGAGATCGGGCGGCGCAGATACAACCCGTCCAGACGGATGTTGATAAACTGTCCCGGCGCGGTGATCGCGGTCGTGTCGCCGCCGAGGACCATGCGGTACACGTCGCGCGTCAGCCTCGTCTGCGACAGGATATGCAGCGTTACTTCTTTCATCTCAGTCCTCACGCGTCGATCGTGGATATTTCAAAGGTGATCTCCTCCAGCACGTCCAGCACCGCGCGCACCGTGTCGAGCGCGGTAAAGAGCGTCACGCCGCTTTCCACGGACAGACGGCGGATCAGATACCCGTCCTGCGCGCTGTCGTCGGAACCGACGTCGCGCGTGTTGACGACGTAGGCGATGTGGCCGCTGCGGATCGCGTTCGGGATGTCGTCCGGCTCCTCGCTGATCTTTTTACGGATATGCGTGCGGATGCCGTGCTGCTTGAGAAATGCCGCCGTGCCGTTCGTCGCCTCAATGTTGAAGCCGAGGTCGTAGAACCGGCGGATCAGCGCGAGCGCCTCGTCCTTGTCCTTGTCCGCAATGGTCGCCAGCACCGTGCCGTAGTTTTGCAGATGCATCCCCGACGCCTCGAGCGCTTTGTACATCGCGCGGCCCAGATGCGTGTCGTATCCGATCGCTTCGCCCGTGGATTTCATTTCCGGCGAAAGATAGGTATCCATGCCGCCGAGCTTCGCAAAAGAGAAGACCGGCACCTTAACGTAATGCTTTTTCTTTTCGGGCGGGTAGATCTCCGTGATGCCCTGCTCGCGCAGCGACTGCCCGAGGATCACGTTGGTCGCGATGTCCGCCAGACTGTACCCCGTCGATTTCGACAGGAACGGCACCGTGCGCGAGGAACGGGGATTGACCTCGATGATGTAGACCTTGTCCTCTCTGTCCACGATGAACTGGATATTGTACAGGCCGACGATACCCAGCCCCAGACCGAGCCGTTTGGCGTAGTCGAGGATGACATCCTTGACCTGCTGAGAGATGCTGAAGGACGGATAGACGCTGATCGAGTCGCCGGAATGCACGCCCGTGCGCTCGACAAGCTCCATGATGCCCGGCACGAACACGTCTTTGCCGTCGCAGATGGCGTCTACTTCCACCTCTTTGCCGAGGATATAGTGGTCGACCAGCACGGGCTTGTCCGTGTCGATCTCAACGGCGGTCTTGAGATAGTGGCGCAGTTGGGACTCGTTGGCGACGATCTGCATCGCCATACCGCCCAGCACGAAGCTCGGCCGCACCAGCACCGGATAGCCGACCTCCTCGGCCGCCAGCACGCCGTCCTCGATGTTCGTCACGGCGCGTCCCGCGGACTGCGGGATGTCGAGCTTCTCCAGTATCTTTTCAAACACGTCGCGGTTTTCCGCGTTATCGATGGCGCGCACGTCCGTGCCGATGATGTGCATCCCGCGCAAATACAGCGACTCGGCCAGATTGATCGCCGTCTGTCCGCCGAGCGATGCGATCACATCCTCGGCGCCCTCATAATGCAGCACGTTCATCACGTCCTCCGTCGTCAGCGGCTCAAAATAGAGCTTGTCGGCGGTGGTATAGTCGGTCGAAACGGTTTCAGGATTGTTGTTGATGATGATGGCCTCATACCCGGCCTTGCGGATCGTCGAGACGGCATGGACGGTCGAATAGTCGAACTCCACGCCCTGCCCGATGCGGATCGGTCCCGCGCCGAGCACGACCGTCTTTTTGCGGTCGGTCACGATGGATTGGTGCGTGCCGGAATAGGAGGAATAGAAATACGGGATGTACGCGTTCGTATGGCAGGTGTCGACCATTTTATAGTAGGGGAAGATGTTTTCGCGCAGACGCATCTGCCAGACGTCCGTTTCCGGAACGCCCCAGCACTGCGCGATGTATTTGTCGGAAAAGCCGATCGTCTTCGCTTCGCGCAGCACGCCGACGTCCTGCGGGTTTTCGCGTATGGTCCGCTCGTACTCCACGATCTCGCGGATCTCCTTGAGGAAGTACGGCGTGATCGCCGTCGCCCGGAAGACCTCGTCCACGCCGACGCCCAGCCGGAACAGCTCGGCGATCGCAAAGATGTTGTCGTCGCGGAATTCGCGGATATAATCGAGCAGCTCTTCGGCCGTCTTGCCGTCGAATTTCGGCATATGGAAGTGGCAGACGCCGATCTCCAGACAGCGCACCGACTTCAGCAGGCATTCCTTGAACGTGCTGCCGATGCCCATGACCTCGCCCGTGGCCTTCATCTGCGTGCCGAGCTTGTTGCTCGCGGAGGTGAATTTGTCGAACGGGAAACGCGGCATCTTCGCCACGACGTAATCGAGCGACGGCTCGAACGCGGCGTTGGTGTTGGCGATGCTGATGTCCTCCAGCAGCATCCCTACGGCGATCTTGGCCGTCACGCGCGCGATCGGATAACCGCTGGCCTTCGACGCGAGCGCGGACGAACGCGACACGCGGGGATTGACTTCGATCAGGAAGTATTCGCTCGTTTCGGGATGCAGCGCGAACTGCACGTTGCAGCCGCCCTCGATCTTCAGCGCGCGGATGATCTTGATGGCGCTTCTCTGCAGCATGTCGAGGTCGTGGTCGTTGAGCGACATGATGGGCGCGACGACGATGGAGTCGCCCGTATGCACGCCCACGGGATCGACGTTCTCCATGCCGCAGATGGTGATCGCGTGGTCGGCGCTGTCGCGCATGACCTCGAATTCGATCTCCTTGTAGCCCTTGACGCTCTTTTCGACCAGCACCTGATGCACGGGCGAGAGCCGGAACGCCTGCGCGCCCGTTTCCCGCAGCTCCGCCTCGTTGTTGACGAAGCCGCCGCCGGTGCCGCCGAGCGTGAACGCCGGACGCAGCACGACGGGATAGCCGATCGCCTCGGCCGCCTCGAGCGCTTCCTCCACGCTGTATGTGATGCGCGAGGGGATGACCGGCTCGCCGATCTCCTCGCACAGCTCCTTGAACAGCTCTCTGTCCTCGGCGCGCTCGATGCTGCGGTAGTCCGTGCCGAGCAGCTCCACACGGCACTCATCCAGCGCGCCGCTCTTTTTCAGCTGCACGGCGAGGTTGAGCCCCGTCTGCCCGCCGATGCCGGGAATAATGGCGTCCGGCCGCTCCAGCCGCAGGATGCGCGCGATGTATTCCGCCGTCAGCGGCTCCATATAAACCTTGTCCGCGATCGTGGTGTCCGTCATGATGGTCGCGGGATTGGAGTTGACGAGCACGACCTCGTACCCTTCCTCCTTCAGCGCAAGACACGCCTGCGTGCCCGCGTAGTCGAACTCCGCGGCCTGTCCGATCACGATGGGACCGGAGCCGATGATCATGACCTTTTTGATGTCTGTACGTTTCGCCATACTTTGCCTCCTATTAAACGTCCGTTGTGAAATCCGGGTCTTTATATGCGATCTTGCCGTCGCAGATCGTGAGCATACACCTGCCGCGCACCGTCCGGCCCGCAAAGGGCGTCGCTCTGCCCATGGACAGAAACGCGTCCGGGTCGATCCCGTACTGCGCGTTCAGATCGAACACGGTGCAGCTTTGCGGAAAGCCGCCGCCGATGCGAAAGCGTTTGCAGGGATTGTCGTGCAGCAGCGCGATCAGCTTTCCGAGGGAGATCACGCCCTTCTGCACCAGCTCGGTATACAGCAAAGGAAACGCCGTTTCCAGTCCGACGATCCCCATGAGGCTTTTTTCAAGTCCCCTGCCCTTCTCCTCGGCGGAATGCGGCGCGTGGTCAGTCGCGATCATGTCGATCGTACCGTCGCAGAGCCCTTCCAGAAGCGCCTCGCGGTCCGCTCTTTCGCGCAGCGGCGGATTCATCTTGAACCGGCCGTCCTCCCGAAGATCGTCCTCGCACAGCAGCAGATAATGCGGCGCCGTTTCACACGTCACGTCCACGCCCGCGCGCTTGGCCTCGCGGATGAGCGCGACGCTCTCTTTGGTCGAGATGTGACAGACGTGGTAGCTGCATCCGGTCTTGGCCGCCAGGCGCAGATCGCGGCCGATCTGCGCGTATTCCGACGCGGAACAGATGCCGCGGTGCCCGTGCCGCTTCGCATACGCGCCGTCGTGGATATACCCGCCGCGCAGCAGACTGTTGTCCTCGCAGTGCGCCGCGATGATCTTGCCCAGACGCTTTGCCTCACGCATCGCCTCCAGCATACGTTCCTCGGACTGCACGCCGCGTCCGTCGTCGGAAAACGCGACGACGCGATCCGCCATACCCGCCATATCCGCGAGCGCTTCGCCCGCTTCTCTGCGTGTGATCGCGCCGTACGGGTGCACGCGCACGAGCGCGGTGCGGCTGATCAAATCAAGCTGCGGCGCAAGATTCGCCGTGCAGTCGGGCACGGGATCGAGATTCGGCATGGCACACACGTCGGTATAGCCGCCGTGCGCCGCGGCGAGCGTGCCGGTGCGGATCGTCTCCTTATAAGAAAAACCCGGCTCGCGCAAATGTACGTGTACATCTGCGAAGCCGGGAAAAACAGCGAAGCCTGTGCAGTCGAAAACGGCGGAAACGAAAGCATTCTCAACGGTCAGATCCTGCGGCGACGGCTCGCCGCCGGAAAACACACTGCCGTTTTTAAGCAAAATGCGCATGAAAACGCTCCTTTCCGTTATGAAAAAAGACCTTGCCTGCGCAAGGTCTGTGTATGCCGATATCCGGACACACCGTGTCCGCAAAAGAAAACAAACCTTGGCGGTCTCTCTGTACCGCATTAAAAATTCATTGGATGTACTATACCACAAAAGCTCGTTTTTGTCAATGCCTTCCGGGAATAATCCTCACTTTATTCGTTCCGGATCGCAGCAATCAGATGCAGTACTTCCCGATCACCGGGAGACGCCGAATAAGCCTCGTCGCTGCCAGACTGACGAAATAAGGTTCTTCACGGATTTCCGTGCAAAAGGGAGTGCGGCAAGGATAGGTAACGAATAAGTGTAAAGAAGTAATCTTCGTCACGGTAACCGTATCCGATACGTTTAGCAACCTTGATTTTGTTATTGAAGCCTTCCAGCTTG
>JAFSYP010000040.1 GCA_017449935.1 Clostridia bacterium | reverse complement strand
CTGCTGCACGGACGTATTGGACTTCTGGCTCGTCTTGGCCATCTGATCCATGTACATGTCCAGATCGGACGTCTGCAGATTCAGCGCGGACATACTGTCCGTGACCATATCCGACGCGTACGCCAGATCCATGCCGCCCGCCGCGGCGAGGGTCAGCACCTTCGGCATGGTCTCGATGGCTTTGTTGGTGTCGTAACCGGCAAGGGCAAGGTAATTCAGAGCGTCCGCGGCGTCGGAAGCGGTGTAACGGGTAGACGCGCCAGCGTCCTTCGCGGCCTGCGAGAGACGTTCAAAATCGCCGCCTGCCTGTCCGATCTCATCGGCGGACATGCCCATCGTCGCGGCGACCTGACGCATGCTGTCGTCGAAATCAGCATACACGTCAACGCAGTCGCCAATCACACCGACAACCTTCTTCACCGCGACGCCCATAGCCGCAAAAGCGGCGGTAAACGCGACGCCGAGACCCTTTGCGATCTTGCCGAGCGTTTCCAGCTTATGGCCGGATTTCTCCGCTTTCTCGCCGCTGTCCTTGACTTCTTCGCCGAACTTTTTACTCTCTTTTCCGGCGTCGTCGTATTCGTTTCCGGCGGTCTTCAGAGCCTTATTGTTCTGATCCAGCTCTTTTTCCATGCCGTTCAGTTCGGCCTGCGCTTTATTGAGTTTTTCCTGCCAGGCCTTCGTGCGCGAATCTGCTTCGCCGAAAGACAGCGTCGCGTTGGCGAGCGCCTTCTGCAAAAGATCGATCTTGTTCTTCTGCTCGCTGATCTCTCTGTTCAGCACAGAGTTGCGGGCGTTCAGCGCCTGCACGGATTTGTCCTGCTTGTCAAACTTCGAGGACACGAGTGTCATTTCGGAGCCGAGCACCTTCATGGTGTCGTTGATATCCTTCAAGCTCTTTTTAAACTCGCGTTCGCCTTCGATGCCCAGTCGGATGCCCGCATCTGCCTTACCTGACATTGCGCCTCACGTCCTTTCGGATGATGACGCCAAAAAGGACAGCCGCAGCTTCGCCATGCAAAATAAGTATGTATATTGCTTGTAAATTCAGTTTCGATTTTTGTGCAAAATGTCCATTTGAAAAAACCCGCCGAATGATGTATACTATATACACAACGTGTGGCATCACAACTGCGTAAATCCGGTTGTTCTGCCGCGCGTTTTATTATTCGGGAGGGAAATACGATGCAGAGATTTGAAAAGTCGCAGTATATCCGCTACGGCGCAAACGGCGTTTGTCAGATCGATGATATCGGACCTTTGCCGGGAACGGATACACCGGCGCAGTATTATATCCTTAAACCGATTACTGACAAACGCTCCGTCTATTACATCCCCGTCGACAGCGAAACGCTGACGTCCAAGATGCGTCCGCTTCTGACACGCAAAGAAATCAACAGCATAATCGATTCTGTAAAAGACGTTCCGCGCGAGTGGATAGAAGATCGTAATGAGAGGAACGAGTCCTTCCGCGCGGCATTGCGTGAGAGCAATACTCGCAAGACTCTGTTAATCATTGGCGCGCTTTATCAGCATAAAGAACAACTTCTTGCAGCAGGCAAAAAGCCGTCTTCTTCAGATGATTACTTGCTGAAAGAAGCTGAAGGATTGATAGAAAACGAGTTTGCATTTGTGCTTGGATTGGAGACCGGCGAGATCGGTTCGTATATCCGTACTCGATTGGGATTGGAATAAGGCGATCTTTCCTTGAAAAACGTAATACTATTTAGTCAAACGAACGTGTAGCAAATTACTGCGTAAATCCAGTTGTTTGCCGCACGTTTAATTTTTTGGAGGTGTACCACAATGAAAAGAGTAAAAGAAGCCTGTATCTGTCAGACGCTCCATTTCATGCTCAAAGAGGACGTTCCGCACAGTTACGCCGTTCGTGCTGTTGAGGAAGAGGTGAAAAGGTATAAAGCACATCTCGATTCGACGCGGACAAGGTACAAGATCATCAGCGAAGAAACGCAGGCTGACGGTTCTGTAATCATCAAGATTATCAAAGAGTACAGTACTTGTCCCGTCGGATCGTATCTCGACTGAAACTGAACTAAACAACAAAAAGCGTGTGGCCATTGGCGTAAATCCGGCGAATGGCTGCGCGTTTTCCTTTTGAAAGGAACGGAAGATATGGAAGAATCTACAACACAGTTTTTAGCACATGCGCCCGTCGGCAAACTGATGCGCAAATATGCCGTACCCTGTATCATTTCACTGCTGGTCGGTGCGTTGTACAATATTGTCGATCAGATCTTCATTGCCAATGCCGTGTATCTCGGGTCCTACGGAAACGCGGCAAACACAGTCGTGTTTCCTTTAACAGTCATCGCTCTGGCAATCGCCGTGATGATCGGCGACGGCTGCTGCGCGTTTGTCAGTATTCACCTCGGAAAACAGAAGCCTGACGCAGCAAAGAAAAGCGTCGGCAGCGCGATCGGAATGACCGTCGTCAGCGGTCTTCTGCTGTGCGCTGTATATCTGCTGTTTGCAGACGACATACTCACTCTGTTCGGCGGTACGGTCAACGAGGAAACATTCCGGTATGCACAGGAGTACTTCTTTTACATCACCCTCGGCATCCCGTTCTATATGTTCGGGCAGGCGATGAATCCCGTCATCCGCGCTGACGGCAGTCCCCGGTTCGCCATGGCGTCCACGCTTGCGGGCGCTGTGCTGAATATACTGTTAGACCCTGTTTTCATTTTTATCTTCAAATGGGGCATGATGGGCGCAGCTGTTGCGACCGTGCTGGGACAGATCGTAACCGCGTCACTGGCGGTTGGGTACATCCTGCATATGAAACAGGTCAAACCCGCGAAACAAGATTTCCGTCCGAACGCCGCAGTCTGCCGCAGAACGCTCGCGCTGGGCATGACCAGCTTCTTGTCGCAGATTTCGCTTGTCGCGGCAATGGCAGCGATCAACAATATGATCCGCAAATACGGCGCGATGGACGCTGTGTTTGGTCAGGCGCAGTATGCGCAGATCCCTATGGCGGTGGTCGGGATTGTCATGAAGTTTTTCCAGATCGTCATATCCATCGTGGTCGGCATGGCCGCAGGATGCATCCCGGTCGTCGGCTTCAACATGGGCGCGGGCAAAAACGACCGCGTGCGTGCACTGCTGACCAGACTGCTCGCCGCGGAAGCCGCCGTAGGCGCGGTCGCTTTGCTGATCGTCGAACTGCTTCCGATGCAGCTCATCCGAATTTTCGGTGCGGCAAATGAGAGCGTATACTACACGGATTTCGCCGTACGCGCATTCCGTATCTATCTTTGTATGATGGTGTTCGCTTGCGTCAATAAAGCGTGCTTCATCTTCCTGCAAGCCATGGGCAAGCCGGTCGAATCCACGATTCTCTCCATGATCCGCGAGGTCGTATTCGGCGTTGGATTCGCACTGTTGCTGCCGATTTTCTTCGATCTGGACGGCGTGCTGTACTCGATGCCGTTGTCCGACTTTCTGACGTTTCTGATAGCAGTATTTTTGATCGCAAAAACGTATAAAGAACTGCGCGGACAGACGAATGTTCAAACGCCGTGATTGTGTTATCAAAATCGTGCTTATGTTTGCCGAACATCTATAGACGAAAAAGCCGGGACGCAGTACAATGCGGATACCCCGGCTCTTGTCATAACCCCTGCGGAATCACGTCGTCAATGGTCACGGTGCAGAGCGGTTTTGACAGGCCGTTGAACTGACGATAGATTTCCCACTGATCAAGCAGCGCGCCGAACGGCATGAGCCAAACCTCCCGTTCCGGACGGTGCAGCAGGCTCACGCCGTAAAACAGCAGCCGGGCGAACGATTCTTCTTCGCTTACCCGGCTGTTTCCGCGTTTTTTGCGTCGCTCTCCTCGCTCTGCACGTAGCGTTTGGTGCCTTTGTACAGCG
>JAFSYP010000039.1 GCA_017449935.1 Clostridia bacterium | reverse complement strand
GTTGTATAAAGCGGCATAAGAGACCGCAAATTCCGGTTGAAATCCTCAAAATTTCAACCGGAATCTGCGGTGCCACAACGCATCGCGTTGTGAATATTTTGTTAATTATTTCTTTGTCCTCTTGACGGGGTGCGGTTCAGGGAGAAACCGGAAGAAAGGTTCCTTTTTTATGCGGGAAACGGATCGCCGCGCTTCGCTCGCGATGACGCCGCCGAAAAAGACAGCGAGAACGGGACGTGTGCACATGTAGTATTCTGTTAATACTAAAACCTTATTTCCGGATAAAGGTGTTTAAGTTTGATTCTTGCATCGGAAGAAGTGAACTGCCAAGAAACAGACTTTTGGAATGAGTTGCGAGCTGATGACCATAATGAAAGCTCTTTGTTTAAGTCATCAATAGATGGAATTCTGACCCCCAGCAAGCACTGTGTTGTTAAAGCAGACAACTCAATTTCTGCAATGTCTAACCATGAACCATGTTTTGGAGTATAGTGGATTTCAAGTTTTTGTGACAAGCGAAACGCCTCGTCTGGGGTGAATGCTTTGTAGAATGATGCAATAGAATGTGTGTTTAGATTACTCTTGCATACAAAACGGCCTGTCCCTGCACGGGCGGAACGGATCGTCGCTTTCGTCGGCGCTTCGTCTGAATGTGACAGTCTGTTTTTGCTCCACCTGCATATAAATATTGTATAGACAGTTGACATTAAACACATCATCTTGTATAATGAATCCACATCTTGTCAAATGAGGAAGAAGAATGAAAACCGTTTGTAAAGCAATCTGCATTGTTCTCGCGTCTCTTATCCTTGCGTTCGCGGCGCTGCCTGCCGCGTATGCCTGCAAAACCGATCGCGACGGCGAGGCCGTTTCGTGGAACTGGAATTGGAAATGCCTGCGCAAGGAGCGCGCGTATACGCCGTCCGACGAGCGGCAGGCGGAGCTGAAAAAAGTCTATAACCGCTACAACTTCTCGCTCGCGTGGGGACTGTACGACATCAGCGGCAAGACGCTCAAGGAAGTGGCGTCCTATCACGCGGACGAAGAATTTCAGAGCAACTGCACGATCAAGGCGGCGATGCTGCTGCTGATCTGCAAGCGCATGGACGCCGGCAAGCTGTCGCTGGGCACGAAGCTGAAGGTCAGCACCGGCAAGCTGCATTATGACGACTTTTACTGGGGCAGCGGCAAGTATACGGTGAAATTCCTGCTCGAACGGATGATCCACGTTTCCAACAATTCCTGCTACGAAGTGTTCCTGCGCTATGTCGGCCGCGAGAACTTCAACGAGTTTTTGAAGGGCCTGGGCAGCGGAACGGTCATCCGCTCCTATAATTACATGGGCGAGTGCCTGACGAGGGACCGCGCGACGGAGTGGTTCGCGCTGTACAACTACTGCCATTCCGGCGCCAAGCACGCCGACCATGCGTGGAAGCTGCTGTGCGAGGCGAAGTACTCGCCGATCCGCGACGGCATCGGCCGTCCCGCGGCGCACAAGAGCGGCTGGCACTACGAAGACGGCGTTTACGGCACGGCGGGCGACTGCGCGGTCGTGCAGACCGAAAACGGCGGCTGCTACCTGATGGTGATGTTCACCCGCAACAACGTCCGCGGCAATTACAGCCAGAAGCTCATGCGCGAGCTGGCGGTCGCGCTGGATCACGTCTGGGACGAATACTATACCTCTTTGCCGAAATGTCGCCGGACAGTCGCGGAGTTTTAAGGCGGCGCCGCACAAAGCACAATCAAATATCGGTCTTTCCGACGCGGGAGAACGTGTTTTTGCGCTCTTTCGCGTCTTTTATTTGGTTCACGATACTGCGCCGCGGCAAAGCGGACCGGCCGGAGCGCATCGCCTGGATGCATTCCGGCCGGTCTATTATATTGTGTTTGAAAAGAACGATCAGAGCGTATCGTCATACCGCACTGTCAGGCGCAGCGGTTCGTCGCGCTTTTTGGAGAACGCATAGCCCGTGACCAGCCCGCTCGGCTTGTCGTCGTTGAGCAGAATGCGCTCTCCGTACGGGGCATTATACAGGATGTGATCGTACCGCACGTGATTGCGCTGCAGGAACAGCTCGGTTTTTTCACGGCAGTCCTCCGTCCGCGACGTCAGGAAAATGATCATATCGCCCTGCGGGATCTGCGCGAGGAATTCCTGCGCCCCATCCAGAAACGTGTCCTCGCCGTCAATCAGGTATCCGTTGTGCCGGACGATCGTTCCGTCCAGATCGAGGATCCACGTATGGCCGAGCGTCGAGAGCACCATTGTATTATTTTTCACGCAGGAGCCCTCCGATCGCGCCGCCGGGATGGTTCGGCTTAAAATCCGTCTCCAGTGACAGATGCATCCGCGCGGACAGCTCGATGGCGATCTTTTGCAGCACGATCAGGTAGATCACCGTCGAGTTGTTCGGCAGGATGTTCCACAGATCGCCCTCGTGATCGAGCCGCATGATCAGCGTGTTTTTCATCGTGTCCGCCAGCGGACTGTGCGGCTGAAAGCTCAGCAGCCACAGCTTTACGCCCGGACGCTTTTGCAGCAGATCCACCAGATACACAGATTCCTGCGTGCTTCCGCTTTTGGTCAGGATCAGAACCAGATCCCCGCTCTTGACCATGCCCATATCGCCGTGTACCGCCGAATTGGTGTGCAGAAAGTTCGCGTCCAGGCCGAGAGAGAGCATCGTGCCCTCAAATTTCTCGCAGATCGGGACGTTCTTGCCGAGGCCGGAGGCAATGACCTTGTGTCCCGCCTCCAGCGTCTGGCGGCAATCGTCGATCAGCCGTTCAAACACGTCCGTGTCGATCGAACGCAGCGCCAGCTCGTACTGTTCCATTTCCTGCCGGAAATACCGATCTAATGCATCCTTCATTTCTTATCTTCCTTTCAGGATTCGGACAGCGCCCGTTCCAGATAATACAGCCCGTTGTAAAACGCGCCGCAGATCGAATCGTAATCCTCCCACGCGTACGTCGTCAGGCTCAGCCAGATGATCGACAGCAGCAGATGCATCTGCCGTTCGGTGACTTCGTCCCGCAGCAGCTCGAAAAAGTCGGGCTCCAGCTCCCGCCATTGATTGGACTCGATCTGCAAAAAGACCTCGTCCGGCTCAATGCGCAAAACAAACTGCTTCAGGTTGAACCGGTCATAGTCGCTCGCGAGCGAATAGTACAGCTTCACCCAGTCGTACGCCGGATCGCCGTAATACTGCGTCGTACCGAAATAACCGCGCGGGTCGATCAGGACCGGCGTCCCGTCGCGCCGCAGCAGCATGTTGCTGAACGTGCAGTCGCCGTGGATCAGCGTGAATTGCGGCGGGCAGTACGCCGTCACAAGCTGCTCAAGCTCCTGCGCATGATAGAACACGTTGCGGCAGGAAACGCCGTTGATCCGCACAGTCTCGTCGTTTGCGAACGGCACCAGACGCCGCACCTTTTCGAGGCGGGCGAACGTCTTGTCCAGATACGCCACGCGGTAGCTGTTCCGGTCTGCGGGTACCGATTCAAGCGCGTGAATATCGCGCAGACAGCGGATGATTTTTTCAAGGATTGCGCGTTTTGCCGCGCGCGGCAGATCCGTGTAAGTATAGATGTTGCTGCCGTCGATATACTCCATGCACAGCGGATCGTATCCGTAGATCTCCGGGATGCTTTCAAACTGCACGTCACGCAGCTTGCGGTACCAGCCGGTCTCATACACGGCCAGATCCTGTCCCTGCCGGTCGACCGGATACTTATACAGCCGTCCGTCGCGCACTTCGATACGGTTGAAGGGACGGCACTGCGCGGCGCCGAGCTTCTGCCACTCCCGCAGCAGACCGTATTCCTTCGTGCGGTACAGCGGCTGCTCGATAAACCGCATGGACCGGCTTTGCAGCCAGCGAACGAATTCGCCCTCCTCCGGCACGTCGGCCAGATACGATTTGTCCGTAAAAATAAAGTGCCCCGCAACGCCGTGCTCGCTGCTGCGCTCCTCAGCAAAAGCGCCGTCCTCATACTTCCAGCGGCACTCGAAATCCTTGGAAATGCCGATCACGTTGCCGTCCGCGTCCGGGAATGCATAGCTGTCCGGCAGCACCAGATCGCACCAGATCAGCATGAACGCTTCGCCCTGCGGCACATGCGTGAGCGCCTCGCGCAACCCCGCGCAGGTGCCCGCGCGTCCCGTGCCGCACACGAGGGAATACCGCACGTCGGCAAACGCCTCAAGGTATCTCTCCAGTACGTCGAATTTATAATCGCCGATCACAATAAACTGCTTGTCAGGGAATTTGCGAAACAAATGGAAGAGCATCGGCAGGTTGTTGACCGGCAGCAGTGCCTTCGGCTTGTTGTACGTCAACTGCTGCAGCCGCGTACCCTTGCCGCCGGCCTGCACCACGATATAATCAGGATTCATAATTCGTCTCCTTCGGCTGCTGCACGGCGGCGACGATCCCGTCGATCAGCTCCGCCTGCCGTGATTCTTCAAAAATGAAATTGTCCACGCCGTCTTCCCGCAGGAATGACACATCCCAGTTTTCCGCACGATCCGGTTTTTCCGACGACAGGATGACCTGCGGTCGGCTGAGTACCACCAAATGCGCTTCGGAATACACTGCCAGATAGTCGCAGATCCCGCTGCGCAGGGACACGACGGCGGCGCAGTCCGAAACGGCTGCGGCGATGGCGTCCAGTCCGCAGACAAAAGCCTGCGTTCCGGGCACAGGCGTTTCCTTTGCGGCAACATTTGTATAGACCGTGAATCCGCATGCATGCAGTCGGTCTGTCAGCGTCTGCCAGAAATCCTGCGGCACGGGTTTCATCGAATGCGCATAGGGGCAGAGGATCACGTCCTGTTTCGTCAGCGTATGCGTACAGCCCGACGGGATCGGCTGATGGCACCGGTGCAGAGACTGCGTCGGGATCTGATACACATTGCGGCAGTAATCCTCCCATGCCGTCAGCTCGTATCTCCTGCGCACACGCAGGCGCGAGACGTCATGATGGAAGTGCCCGTAAATATAGTTTTTGCCGCGGTAACGGTTGAACAGCAGGATATACCATTCCGCGTTTCGCGCCAGCGCGCTGTTCGCCAAGCACTCCGCCGCGCCGAGTTTGCCGTTCAGCGAGCGATAGTTTCCCCGGATCAGGATCACGATCCGCTTGTCCGTCGGCAAATACTGCGCCGCGACAGACGCCACGACTATGTCGCCGATGCTGCACGGGCATACGATATAGAACACATCCGGATCGGCATGCCGCAGAAAACGGCGGCCGCGCATAGCCTTCGGCAGCTGCCGAAGCAAAAAGAGAACGGTCATGAAAAAGGAAACGATCTTTTTGGCCAATGTTATCATGGAGCTTCTCCTCCTTTGGCATATGATACCACAGCCGTGTCAAAAAAGCAATAACACACCCATACAAATAAACGTTTTCAAAAAAACTCTTGACAGAGCGGCAGGATTGTGTTAAGATAATCGTACCTCTGAAAGAGGGCTCTTTTTTTGTGCCCTTTTTTCTCAATCCAGAGGGAGGTAAATAATCCAAATGGAGGTGCCGTCAAAATGAGAGTCAAGATCACTCTTTCCTGCACGGAGTGCAAGCAGAGAAACTACAACACGATGAAAGACAAGAAAAACACACCGGACAGGCTGGAGAGAAACAAGTATTGCAGATTCTGCAAGAAGCATACTCTCCACCGTGAAACGAAGTAAGCGGGAGGACTATGTAAATGGCGAACAATGAGAAATCCGCTGCCGCGGAGAAAATCGCAGCCGCCGAGAAGGTCAAAGCGAAGAAGCCGAAGTCCGACAAACCGAATATTTTCGTTCGCGTATGGAAAGCTATCGTCCGCTTTTTCAGAGACCTTCGCGGTGAAACGAAGAAGATCGTATGGCCCGACGGCAAGACCGTCCTCAAGAGCACGGGCGTCGTGCTCGCGGTGGTCGTGGTGTTCACCGTCGTCATCTGGCTGATCGATCTGGGACTGTCCAAGTCCATCGACCTTGTCAGCGACGCCGCAAGAAGCGCCAATGACACCACGTCTGTGAGCGAGACGGCGGACGAAAACTCCGCCACCCAGAACCTCGTGATCGAACCGACCGAAGCCGCTGAGGAAGCCGCAGAGGAAGCGGCTGCCGAAACGCCGACCGAGGTCGTCGAGGAAGCCGTCGCCGAGACCGCAGCCGAATAAGGACCGGAGGGAAACACAATGTCGGTTGACACCAGATGGTATGTGGTGCACACATATTCGGGCTACGAAAACAAGGTCAAGACCAATATCGAAAAGGTCGTCGAAAACCGCAACATGCACAACGAGATCTTCGAGGTGAAGATCCCGACCGAGACGGTCACGGAGATCGTCGGGGACAAGCGGCGGGAGGTTGAGCGCAAGCTGTTCCCCGGATACGTACTCGTCAAGGTCGCCGTGCATATGGACGACGACGACAGACCTGCCATGAACGACGAAACGTGGCTTGTGATCCGCAATACGCGCGGCGTCACGGGCTTCGTCGGCCCCGAGAACAAGGCGATCCCCCTCACCGAGGAGGAGGTCTACAAGCTCGGCGTCGAAAAGCGCAGCGTGGAGGTCAACTATGCCGTGGGCGACACCGTCAATATCGTTGCCGATATTTTCGACGGCTTCACCGGCACGGTCGAGGAGATCGACGTGGACAATAATCTCGTCCGCGTGTCGGTTTCCGCTCTGTTCGGCAAGGAGACCAAGGTCGAGCTGGAACTCGATCAGGTCGAGCCGCTCGGAGATTGATATTCTGAGTTTCACATGAATTGGAGGAAATAAACAATGGCACAAAAGGTAGTAGGCTTAATCAAGCTGCAGATCCCTGCCGGCAAGGCCACTCCGGCCCCGCCCGTAGGTCCCGCCCTTGGTCAGCACGGCGTCAATATCATGGGCTTCACCAAGGAATTCAACGAAAGAACCAAGAATGACATGGGCCTGATCATCCCCGTCGTCATCACGGTATATGCAGACCGCACATTCTCCTTCGTCACGAAGACGCCCCCCGCGGCTGTCCTCATCAAGAAGGCCTGCGGCATCGAGAGTGGTTCCGGCGTCCCGAACAAGACGAAGGTCGCCACCATCACTTCCGAGCAGGTTCGCAAGATCGCCGAGCAGAAAATGCCCGATCTCAACGCCGCGAGCGTTGAGGCTGCCATGAGCATGATCGCCGGCACAGCACGCAGCATGGGTGTCGTAGTCGCGGACTAATGACGCGTGTGTGGGAGGAAACATCCGATTAACCACATCAATGGAGGAAATGTATTATGAAACACGGTAAAAAATATCAGGAGAGCG
>JAFSYP010000038.1 GCA_017449935.1 Clostridia bacterium | reverse complement strand
GTTAGAGCAACCGGCTCATAACCGGTCGGTCCGGGGTTCGAGTCCCTGATGGCCCACCACATAGGGGTATAGCTCAGCTGGTAGAGCATCGGTCTCCAAAACCGAGTGTCCCGAGTTCGATCCTTGGTGCCCCTGCCAAAGAAAAAGTCCTTGAAATCGTTGATATATAACGATTTCAGGGACTTTTCTCTGTCCTCTTGTGCTTTTATGTTTTTCGCTAAATTCCGCTATTTTCCGCTTCTTTCCACTTAAAATACAAGTCAGATGCAAGTCAAAATGCACGTCAAAAAAATCGGACATAGCATCTCGGATCTGAATGGTTGATAAAGATTTTACAGAATTACTGGTTCGCTTGAATCTGTCGTCCAACCAATATCGTTGAGAATACTGTCCTTCGGTTTTTCTGTGATTACTTCTTCTGAAACATTTACATACTGTTGGCCGTCTGTTCCAAGTGCCGTTCCGTTACTGAAAGACAGAATCCATACGCCGTTTTCAAGCAGAATTACGGCGATCGGTTCGTCGGTGTTGTTTTTGTCAATCGAACAGAACTTCTTTTCTTTAATAATTT
The DNA here is from genome assembly GCA_017449935.1 of Clostridia bacterium. Lineage (GTDB taxonomy): Bacteria > Bacillota > Clostridia > Oscillospirales > Acutalibacteraceae > UBA1425. The sequence continues at coordinate 49,506 of JAFSYP010000038.1, read as the reverse complement.
CCATAGTCGTCCTGTGCCATCAGACTATCGATGAACTCTTTGCCGCCAAGCAGAGTGCCGTTTTCAACGGTAAAGTTCTTCGAGCGCAGTTCTGCGAGCACGCCGTTGCGCGCCGCCTTGCTCGTGAACTTATAGCCGGACAGGAACATTTCTTCTGCGTGGGCGCGTGCCTGCTGCGCAAGCTGATCTTTCAGCGCCTGCGTGTCGGTGTTGTACTTCGTTTCCCATTCGGAAACTTTCTGCTTGATACCGTCCACGTCCTGATCTTTGAAACCTTTAATGGTTTCATTCGCCGTTGCGAGCTGCGTCTGCACGCCTTTCAGCTCGGTTTCCTTTGCGTCGAACTTGTCCTTCGAGACATATCCGCCGTCTTTGAGGTTTACGACCGAAATGCTGCTGTCAGCGCCGATCGCAGCGACGAGTTCCTCATAGGTCATTGACTTGGGCTGTTCGCCATCTTTCGTCGTGCCAAAGAGTTTCTGTAAAAATTCGTAGGCCATAGGGTCCTCCATTTTCGCTGATTTAGTTTAATCGACGGTTCACTCCGTCATCTGCTATCGAGCGTTTATATCCCCGCTCGCAAGGGAAAATGCGTGTGGTTATATCTCGTCACGCTTCGAGAAAAGTGCAGTTTACCGTCATGCGCATGGACGATAACTCATTTGCGGCGCTTGTCCTTTTCGATCTCGCGGCATTTGCCGTATCGATCCTGATAGAACAGCTTTTCCGCGTCTCTGTATGCGTCCCGCTCTACGAGGTCGCGGGTGCAATCGGGATTGTCGCAGAGTTTCTTGCCCTGTTTGCAAATGCAGGCGACTTCCCCTTGCTTCATGCAAACGAATACCGGGATCTGTTCTTTTCCTTTCATGTACACCGTCCTCTCGTGTTTTGGGCATAAAGAAACAGACTGCCTTGTTCGGACAGTCTGTGTAAGGTATGCAGGATAATCTTTAGTGCTGTGGTATATTCTTTTTCAAACAATATCATTGATTACGGGTGTCCTCTGATCGTCATATTCCTTTCCTCCTGCATCAGAAATAAAAAACACTTGCCTTTTTGAAAAAACGTGTTATAATAATAGTGTAAGGAATGGTTTGTGGCCCCCATCGCTCCCGATTTCGTGAGCGGGCTGCAAACTCATTCCTTACTTTTTCTGTCTATGATGTCTACGATTTTATAATCCTTCACAACAATGATTTGCTTTACAAACCTTGTGTGATCCGATCTAAATATCATGTCTATCTGTCTTTGCACTTCATCATCTGTTGCTTCGGTTTTTGAAACGTCTACAACAAATTTACTGGCTTGTCTTTTACCGGCTTTTACAGCATCATAAATTGTACTTTTTCCAGAACCTTCAATAGTTTTTAGGTCATATCTTTCGCCATTGATTAAGTAATCAGGTGTCGATATTCTATGAGGAAGTACAACGCGTGGCAATAATTCAACATCTTTCTGAAACGAATCGCTCAAAACATGAGCGATCTTTTTTTCGTGCTCTGAATGATCGAGGAGTATATATTTACCATCGACATGATATGTAACACCATCAACTATTACGTCGCTTCGCTCGGTGACTGATGGTGCATTAGACGGTGCACTTGTCGTCGTAGCAGGTGTGGTTTCGGCTTTTTCTGTCGGAATAGTTGAGGTCGACGCTGTTGCTTTCTTTGCTGTCCAGCGCGCTCGCTGTGCCGCGGATTGATTAAAGGCGAGGATATTGCCCTTTTCGTCCTTAAACGCCGTGACGCCTGTGCGCACGGTATCGGGCTTGTGGCCCGTCTGCTTGCACAGATCGCGGTACTTTGCCTCTTGCTGTTTCAGCCGGACGCTCGCTTTTTCCAGGTCTGCTTTGAGGTCGGCTTTGAGTTTCGGATCTTCTGCAGCGTCGTATGCCGCCTGCAAGCCGGCGATCTCGCGTTTTGTCTCGCGTATATCACGTTCCATGCCGCGCATTTCCTGTGACACCTCATACTCCGTCATTTTCTTGCCATTGTATGAGAACTTCGCCTCGTTGTAGCTGTCGAGCATTTCCTGCGTGTATGCAGGCACCGAAATACCCGGCCAGAACGGATAGAAACTGTGGCGGCAGTTCCAGCCGCACAGACCTGCGCCTGTGCCGTAGCCGGTCTTATCCTCGAAGTTCGGGTATTCCTCGGTTTCGCCGTGTATCTTAAATACGCGCCCTTGCCAAAGCGTATGGGACGGTCGAGCGCCCGCATGGGCTGTCGTTTCATAATACTCCGCGCCGAGAGCTTCCGCGTTCATCTCGGTCAGTTTTGCAGCTGTCTGATTGACGCCAGTAAGGACAGCGCGGCGAATTGCAACGTCGAGGCGATCACGATGCCCCGAAGCGTATGTAACCCAATTCCCGTCGTCTGCGGCTTCCTTTACCGCGTCGCGGATACGGATGTATTTCGGAAATAGGCAGTATTTCGAGTATCATTTTGTACACCTACCATTGTTAATAAAAAAGAAAACTGTCGGCTGTTGCAACCGACAGAAACAATAATAAAAGGACGCATTACTGCGTCCAGTACAAACGCCCGGATTTCAACCGGGGCTTCGGCCATCACCGCGTACTCACCCTATACTACTGTTTGCGACTTTATTATTCCATATTTTCGTGATAAAGTCAACCATTTTTCTTTCCTTCACAGAAAGACCAGTTGTTCCGTTTTCAGCGTGCTCGTAACCATGATGAACGTGCGGCTGTTTTCCTCCATGTGAATGTGTCAAATCAATTGTTTTGTTTCGCTTTCCACTGCTGTCGTAATAGGTAATTGAAACCGGTTTATTGTCTTTATTGATCGTTACATAAACACGACCTTTTGTCATCGTTTCTTGTGGCGTTTTTGCAGTTTTGCTTTCATTGTAACGAACAAATTTAATATTGCTAACTTCATGAAGTGTTGAGAACTCTGTCCCGTATTCTTTTCCAGATAAAGATACCCCGCTCGCTGCACCCCTGCCGCCCATATCAAGATACTCCTTCTCGGTTTCATCTGGTACAGATAAATGCAGGAAAAAGATTTTCGCATAGTCATAAAAAAGAGGGACACACTGAGGCGACCTGAAACAAAAAGCCGGACAGCTCGAAAAAGGTTGTCCGGTGTTGTTTTTGCGGTCTGTTTCCCTGACTTTCGTTATGCGGACAGCTCCGCGAACAGCCGGCTGCCCTTGCTGTCCAGCCAGCGCAGCAGCACAAGTCCCGCGGCGGCGAGCAGAACGGCGCACAGCAGCAGAAAAGGCGCCGCGCCGAATTTATAGCCGACCAGCAGATACAGACCGGCAGGAACGGCGCAGACAGCCCAGCCGCCGAACAGCGCGATCATGACCGAACCGCTCTGCTTGATCGGGACGATCTCGTTCGTCCAGTTCAGGATCGGCATTTTCACGCCTACGGTCATATGGAACGCAGCCGAGAAAGCCGAAAAGATCAGCGGCGTGATAAAGACCAGCGCTTTTACCGCCGCAGAGGCCGGTACGACGATCGCGGCGCAGACCGCGGCAAACAGCATAGGCACGCCCGTGAGAATCAGCTGCATGGCGGCTTTGGCACGCAGGACCGTTTTCGGCAGGACCGGCAGAGACTGCGCGATCCAAAGGCTCTTTCCTTCGAGCGACACCGAAGGCGCCGCCATATCGTTCATGGAGGAGAGCATACACAGCGCGGCGCAGGTCAGCACGGCGGCGCTGTCCGTTCTGTCGGAAAGCGCTTGGCTGATCGCGTCGCAGAACATCTGTCCCTTGAACAGCAGCAGCGCGCCGCAGGACGGAATAAGCAATACGGGCAGTCCGCAGTTGAGCATATAATTCGGGCGGGAGACAAAGAACGAAAATTCCTTGCCCAGCAGCGCGCCGAACACCGACTTCCCCCTGACCGTCTTTTCCGAATAGCGGGCTTTTTTTGTGCTCGCGCTTGCGGTCGCGATGTTCAGGAAGGTGCGCGAAAGAACGATCCAGATCAGCACGAAAAGCACGATCGTCAAGCCGAAGAACAGCGCGGCGCTCGGCAGGTCGCCTTCGCCGATCCTGCCGAACAGATAGAGTCCGTATGATGCGCCCTTGATTCTTTCTCCGTAGAGCCCCGCATTCTCGACCAGCTTCCGGATCAGCGCGTTTGCTTTGAAATAAAAGAAATAGTATGCGCCGATAAACAGCAGGGACAGGGCGACCGTGACGAAGCTCTTGTTGCGAAGACGCAGGCTGATCTTGGCGACCACCCATCCCAGCAGACAGGAGAGCAGCAGCACGAATACCGTCACGATCGCGAGCAGCGCGACGGCGCCGAGCACGCGGCCGGCCGTGCAGCCTGCCGTGATCCAGTAGACGACCACCGTCGGCAGCATCACGACGGCGGAATACATGGCGCCCATAAAATAGACGTTCAGCAGACGGGCGGCGATGATCGTCCGCACCGGGATCGGCAAAGACAGTAGCAGATCGTTGTCCTTGGCAAGATACAGACCGGAATAGGTGTTGAATACGCTGCCGAAGGCGCCGAGCAGGATAGCGATGCCGCCCATCAGCAGAAAGTACAGCCACCCCATTCCCGCCTTCGTAAGCTCGCCGCACAGAGACTGCGCCAGGGATGTGAACATGCCGCCAAGCATACCGACCATAATGACGATAAAGAATACGAACCAGCCGACGATCGCGCCTTTGGACCGCATCTTGTTTTTCTTCGCGTCAAAGAAGTAGCTCTTGAACACTTCCGTGAGCTGCTTCTTCAATAGGACTTTCAGCATTTATTCCGCCTCCAGTTCCAGGAACACTTCTTCGAGACTGTCGTCGCCCTTGACTTCTTCCATGGTGCCGACCTTGACGAGCCGTCCCTGCTTGATGATGGCGACCTTGTCGCAGAGCTTTTCCGCGACCTCCAGCACATGCGTGGAGAAGAAGATCGCGCCGCCGCCGTCACAGTGTTCGCGCATCATTTCCTTGAGCAGGTGGGACGCCTTCGGATCCAGGCCGACGAACGGCTCGTCCATCACGATCAGCTTCGGCTCGTGCATCCATGCCGCGATTACGGCGAGCTTTTGCTTCATGCCGTGCGAATAGGCGGAGATCGGCTCGGCCAAATCGCCGGTCAGCTCGAAAAGCTCGGCGTATTTGCGGATCCTTTCCTTCCGCACGTCGGCGGGGATCGCAAACACATCCGCGACGAAGTTCAGATACTTGACGCCGCTCATGAAGTCGTACAGATCCGGATTGTCCGGTATGTATGCCAGTTCCCGCTTGCAGGTCAGCGGATCGTCTTTCACGGAATGACCGCAGACGGTGATGGTCCCTTCGTCAAACTGCAGGATGCCGACGACGCTCTTGAGCGTTGTGGTTTTGCCTGCGCCGTTGTGCCCGATGAAACCGTAGATCTCGCCGGGAGAAATGTGCAGCGACAGATCGTCCACCGCTTTTTTCTCGCCGAACCGTTTGGTCAGGTGTTCAATGTTCAACATGGTTCTGCACCCCTTCTTTCTTTATTCTGCGTCCGCCGTCGGTGTGAAAACCATCGGCGTGAACCGTATGCCGTCCACGGTCTGTTCCTGCGCGGTCGCCGTGAAACCGTTCGCTTTGTAAAACGGCAGCCCGTACGGAGAGGAATTGAGCGTGATTGCGTCTTGCGGGAAATCGTTCCGCACAAAGCGGAACAGCCTCGTTCCGACGCCGAGACGGTGATAGTCGCCGTCTACGAAAAAGAAGCAGATATGCCTTTTTTCTGTCCGGATACCGATCTCGCCGATCAGCGTCGGACCGTCGAACGCACCGTAATACTCGATCCCGGACAAGTAGCTTTCGTCGAGCAGGCACTTGCGGAACATCTGCGTGCCTTCGCGCGAATACACGGGAGATTCAAATTCGGAGAATACGTTCCACGCCAGCTCCAATGCCGCGGGAATCTCGTCCGGCGTCAATTTGCGGATCGGGAAGCCGGCTCTCCAATCGTCCCGCGTCAGGCGGGAGATGTGTTCGGTGCGGATATCGCCCATGCGCGGCCACGGGATATCCCGAACCGTGTGATGGAAGACGAAACCGCACTTCTCCTGTACGCGCCGTGATTTTTCGTTGCCCTCAAAATAGCCGCACCAGAGCGTTTGCAATCGCAGATTCACAAAGGCATGGCGGATGATCTCCCGCACCGCTTCGGGGATCAGCCCCTGTCCCCAGAACGGGACGCCGATCCAGTACCCGATCTCACCCTCTGTTTCGGGCAGACCGATGTTGCCGCTTTGGCCGATCATCAGCCCGACGGAGCCGATCGCGCGGCCGTCTTCCTTTAAGCAGACGGCGTACGTTTCCTCCGCCGACAAAACCTCGCGGATGATCTCGCGGCTGTTCTCCGCGCTCGTATGCGTCGGCCATCCGGCAACGGGGCCTATGCGTTCGTCGCGCGCGTATGTATAGAGATCCTCCGCGTCCGCTTCTTCCCACGGGCGAAGGATCAATCGTTTTGTTTTAAGGATCATGGCGTTTTCTCCGATTGTTCATCGTTCGGACGAACCGCGGTCCTTCTGCGCCGACCGTTCCGGTCGCCGTGAAGCCTGCGCGGAGAAGCACACGCTGTGACGCCGTGTTGCCGGCGTCCGTTTCGGCTTCGACGCTTGTGACGCCCTTTTGGGACAGCGCCCATTCGACCGCGGCGCGCACCGCTTCCGTCATATAGCCGTGTCCGCAGAACCCTGCGCGCAGACCGTATCCCAGCTCGACCATACCGTTTTTGCTTCTGCCTTTGAAGGAGAAATCGCCGACGATCGTGCCCGGGCTGTCTTTCAGCTCCATGAACCATACGGTATACCAGATCCGACCGTCCGGGTCGTCCGTGCATCCGCGCAGCATTTCCGTATACGCCTGCTTCAAATCGGGATCCTTTTCCTCCCCGATCAGCGCGCGCAACTCCCGATCGCCGACCGGATACAGGATCAGCCGTTTGCTTTCCAATCTCATCATTCGATCTCCTCCACGAGCTATCATACCCGATAGGCAGGTATTTGTCAATAAAGAAAGCAAAGCGGCAGGGCCGTCGCATTCAGCGTTTGATCTGAATTTGACAGCCCTGTTCCGATAAGATCGTTGTTTACTTTTTGCCGGGCGGGCAGACAAACAGCCCGTCGCGGTTGCAGTAGTACAGGAATCGCCGTACGCCTGCCATTTTGAACCGTGCCTCGGCGCCGCCTTCCGGATACAGCTTGACGAACTGCACTCTGTCCGAGGATACGGCGGCGATAAAAGAGATGAAATGCCGCTTTGTCATTTCGTGGTCGACGGTGACGTAGTATTCGTCTTCCACGTGTTCGACGGACAGACGGTGCCGATCGTCCGGCTCTTCCGCCTCGGCGGGATGCAGCAGGACGCCGTGACAATGTACGACGGCCTCGCCCTGGCTGTGTACGACGTTCCCGCACACGGGACAAACGTAAAACTTTGTTCGCAGCATATTGGCGCAGACGTTGGCGTTGGTCACCGCGTTGCCGGACAGCAGCTCCGCGACGGACACCGACAACGCTTTGGCCAAAGGGTCCAGAAGCGTGATGTCCGGATAGCCCCGACCGGTCTCCCACTTGGAAACGGTTTTGTCGCAAACGCCGATCTTTTCGGCGAGTTCCGCCTGTGTGAACTGTTTTTTTTCGCGAAGCAGGCGGATCGCTTCGCCCGTGACGTAAGGATTCATTTGTATCACCCTGTCACAGTGTACCACACCGCGCACATTCTGTAAACCTACGCTCGGTAGAGTCCGAAAACGCCTTCCGGCACAAAGGAACACAAACGCCGTGCCCTTTGTGCCGAAAGGAAGAGACTATGGAAGATTATCTTCCGAACAGCGAAAGGAAGAAAGCTTTGAGCCGGGCGAAGAAACCGGGCTTTTCCGTTTCTTTCTGCTGTGTCTGCGGGGTATGCTCCGATTTTTCAGCGGTCATTTCTGCGTACTGTACTGCGTCTGTGCCGCTCTTGGTATATATGCGGACGGTTCCGCTGTCAGCGCTTTCGCCATTCGCGGCTTCCTCGGAATAGGAGACAGAGCCTTTTGCTTTAAGGCGGGGATTCAGAATGATCCGGGGCTCCTGCTTTTTCGGATCGCTGCCTGCGCTCACGCTGACGTCCAGGTCCTCCGTGAACGTTTCGCCGTTGACGTTCGCCGTGACTTTGATTTTGCCGCTGCCCTGGGAGATCGCGTGCAGGGTGATGTAATAACCGGAATCGGTCGGTTGGACCGACGTGTTGCAGAACGAGGCGACGTCGGACGTGTCGATAGACGCTTTGCAGTTTTTCGGCAGGTCCACGGAAACGCCGGAGTCGTCGCCGACCTTGGCCGAAACGGACGACGGATAGAACTTGATCTCTTCGGTCGGGTCATCGTCATCTTTGACGCCGGAGGAGGTGTACGTGTTGATCAGCGCGTTGTTGAGCGTGCGGGAAGTGTAGTCCTTTACGTCGCACCAGCCGGACGTCAGATAGATGTAGCTCTCGCCGCGATTGCTGGAGTAGGTGATCGGGATGTCATGCATTACGGAATAGCTCCAGTCGCTGCCTTCAAAGGGGATCCACAATTTGTTGTGGCTGCCGGCGGTGATCGTCACGACCACGGCAAACCGCTCATTTTTCTTCAGATTCACCGTGTCGGCCAGGTTGATTGTGTAGTAGCCTTCGCGCGGCGCTTTGCCGGTCGTCGTGCAGGCGTCGATCTTCGTGCCGCCCTGCGGATCATCCGAAGCCGACAGGCCTGTATAGATCTTCACGGTATACTGAATATCATCCTGCAAAGTCCACAGACCGACTGCCTTCAGCGTTTCCGCCTTTTCGGCTTTGAATACATTGGCGTATGAAACGGACGTGGTATCGAAATAACCTGTTTTGGGATTCGCCATAAAGCCGGTGTAGGAGTGCATATTGTCATAGTTATCGGTTTTGTACGCATCAAAAGACATAATGCATTTTACGGACGTATCGTAGTAGGAGAGCCAGAAATAGCCGTCCTTCGATCCGTAATCGTCAGCGCCCCAACTGTTTTTGATCAGCCATGCGCCGTTCTTGGACGGGACCGCGCCAGTTGAGGAACGGAATTTGCTGCGGTCGTAGTTATCGTCCCAGCCGATCAGTGTGACCGCATGATTGGCGTTTGTGGTCGCGTTCTGATAGTAGGAATAGCCGTTGAAGCTGCTTGAATCGGCGTAAAACGACAATTTGCAAGCGCCGTTTTCCATCAGAGACGTTTTGATCTCGTCCATGTGATCTCGCGTCGCCTGGTTGTCTGACGCCAGGTTTTTGACGCCCTGCACATGCAGCGTCGAGCCGTATCTCTCGGAATCGTTGTAGTGACCGTTCCGGTCGTTGTCATCCGGGTCGAACGGCGCGTTCTGTTCGGTTTCGACGCCCACCCAGTTGACCAGCGAATAAACCGCGGTGTTCCACCAGCCGCCGCAGTTGTATGGGCTGTCGGAATCGTCGTTCGATTCGGAGACGACTACCTTATCGCCGATTGCCTTGTCCGGGTGGAAAGTGAACCAGACCAGGTGATCTTCGGAAAGATCCAATCCGTTCGACGAACGAAGGCCTTTCATTATGGCGTTCGATTCGATCGCGGCGATCGTGCTGAACGCCCAGCAGGTACCGGTGCCGGCCTGATCCTTGACCGAGGTGATTGCGTTTTTGCTGCGCAGATCGAAGGAGGACGGGAGCGACGCGCGCACAACGCCCTGATTTGCGTCATTGTTTGCGGCTTTGCTCAGTACTTTTCCGTTTTCGTCGTACTGCACGACGGACAGCTCATCGCCGCAGCGGATGATTTTGCTGTTCTCGAAGGAGCGCAGTTCGACGATCCTTTTGCTTTTGGCGGATGCGGCCGGCGAGAGGATCGATACGGCGGTCAGCATGACGAGCAGGGCGGACAGTGTTTTAACAATCAGGTTTTTCATGGGAAGCTCACCTTTCTCCGCGTCGTTGGCGCGGCGTTGTTTTTGTTTACACCCATATTAAACACCTTTCTCCATGCCGAAAACAGTACCAAAGATTACACTAAACATGACGAAAATGTCATTTTCTTCGATGTTCACGGAAAGTTGGGGGATACAGCAGTCTTTCCTTGATTGTCATTGTTATGAAAACTCCACGCGGGATGGGATAACAGAAAGGGAATAAATACCTGTCTGGTACCGCTAAACACGCTTCCAAGCGTTTCAACCGAACACTGACCAACCACACAATGAATCGTGATTGTGTCGATCTTGTGATTACGATTAACGTTCTTATGCGGACTGATTTTGGTATAACTCACAAGAGGACTATTATTCGTACCTTTGATAATGAGATTGACCGTACCGCTTTGCACATCAATGCCGCATTTACCGTTGTTGCTCGTGTTCGTAAGCGTTAACCCATCCAGCACGATCGTACAATTTGCGGTTACGGTGACCCTTGTGTTGGATGCTGTTCCGGTAAGCGTCGTATCGGATTGAACGTTGATGTCGCTGTCGTTGGGAACCGTCGTTTTCGTTTCCGCGCTCACCGTGAACGGCAGCGCCGCAAACGTGCCGAACGCCATCAGCATCGCCAGAATTACGGACAGAACTTTTTTCGCGATTCGCATAAAAGCAGCCCCTTTATACACGTGATAGTATTTTTTACCATATAACGCTGTGCCGCGCAAGATTTTTCGGCAAAACAACCGGGGCAAATTGCACATAATATTTCGCCTGTGCTGTTGCGGGAGCGGGATGGGTGTGGTATAATCGAATCCGTAATGAAGGACAAATGTTACGTTGAGAATCTTTTGGGAGAAAACAGATGAACAAGATTTTATGCTTCGGTTCATTGAATATGGATTACACCTATCGCGTTCCGCATTTTGTTCGTGCCGGCGAAACGCTTGCGGCAAGTGAAGTGCAGACATTTTGCGGCGGCAAGGGACTGAACCAATCGATCGCCCTCGCAAAGGCGGGCGGAAACGTGTACCACGCGGGGAGCATCGGAATCGACGGAACGTTCCTGCTGGACGCTTTGAAACATGCAAATATCAATACGGAGCTCGTGACCGTTTTACATGAGGAAAAAACCGGTCATGCGATCATCCAAAACACGCCGGACGGCGAAAACTGCATTTTGCTTTTCAGCGGCGCCAATAAACGCATCACGACAAAGCAGATCGATCTTGTGCTCGAACGCTTTGAAAGCGGCGATCTGCTCGTGCTGCAAAACGAGATCAACCAAATACCGTATCTGATCCGAAAAGCAAAGGCAAAAGGCATGACCGTCGCCTTCACGCCCGCGCCGATGAATGAAGAAGCGTCCGGCTATCCGCTGGAAGAAACGGATTATATTCTTCTGAATGAAACGGAGGCAAGAGCGCTCACCGTAGCTGAGCGTAACGAAACTCTGTCCGCAAACGACTTGGCCGACAAGCTGTGCGAAGCGTACCCGTCTGTGCGTTTCGTGTTGACGTTAGGCGCCGCCGGCGCTTTCTATACGCATCGGCAGACGCGCATTTTTCAGCCTGCTTTTTCAGTGAGACCGGTTGACACGACCGCGGCAGGCGACACTTTTGCGGGGTACTTCCTGCAAAGCGTCACTTCCGGGCATTCTCCGAAAGAAGCGCTGGAGATCGCCGCAAAAGCGGCGTCGATCTGCGTGACAAGACGCGGCGCGTCCGGTTCGGTACCGGATCGTGAAGAAGCGGTAAGCACAGATGACAAATAATACAGGCGCTCCGATACAAAGAGCGTCGGGATAAAGGTGATACTATGCTGTTTATTATAATCGTTTTGACCGTGGTTGCTGTCGCCGTATGCACCGTGCTGCTGCTGTTCATCTATGCGCTGATAGCGGGTTTGTTCATCCCCAAAAAACTAAGGGATATACCGAAGAACACATCGCCGCTTTTTGCCGACGGCAAAGCGCAGATCGGCGCGCACAGGGCAGGAGCGGGGATAGCCCCCGAAAACACGCCGCTTGCTTTCGACATATGCCTGAATTCCGAGAGCTTTGAGGTGCGGGAGCTTGAATTCGATCTTCATCTGACAAAGGATGATAAGCTGATCATTCTGCACGATCCCACGCTTGACCGAACGACCGACGCGAGGGAAAAATACGGCAGGGATAATATATTGCCGTCCGATCTCACCTATGATGAATTAAAAGCGCTCAATCCCGGCGAAAATTTCGTAACAGACAGCGGCGAGATGCCTTATAAGGGGCTCCGAGGCGACGATATCCCCGAAGGGCTCGTGATACCTCTGCTTGACGAGATCATCGATAAAATAGAGGCGCACGGAGAATACCTTTACAGCATCGACATCAAGGACAGCGGAGAAAGGGGCAGAAGAGCCGCCGACGCGCTCATTAAACTGACGAGGGAAAAGGGCGTTTCCGACAGGGTCATCATCGCCACATTCAACAACGATATCACGAAATATTTGACAGAAGAATATCCTGACGTTCAAAGGTCGATAGGCGTTTTTGAGGGCATACTGTTTTACTTTGCGTGTGCGTTCAATTTAAGGCTCAATAAAGACAAGCTGCCGTTCAAGGCTGTTCAGATTCCGGCAAACCAATATAGGGTCGTCCGTCTCGGCACGGAAAGATTTGTAAGATATTGTCACAATCTCGGTATCGCAGTCCAGTATTGGACGATAGATGATCCGGAAGAAATAAAACGTCTCAGCGATATCGGCGCAGACTGTATCATAACAAATGTGCCCGATAAAATGTATGCGCTTTTATACCGGAACAACAGCCAATGAACCATGTAAGACACACCTCCCTGAAAGCGTGATATGCAATGTATAAAAAAGAGCCTGAAATGGACAAACAAAGCATACGTCTGGAACAGCTGAAAGCGTCCGATCGGGATCAGTTCATCCGGGACAACCAGGAAGCGTTCCTTTACGGCGCGACGCAGGAGTTCGGACTGCGGGACGATCACTGTGAGGAAGTCGGCGAGATCATCTCGCGTGAAACGATCGAGCGGTCGATTGACGGCGGCGAAGCGTATCGCATTGTGCATGGCGGCGGGAACGTCGGCGGCGTGGTGATCCGCGTCGAGGGCGATCACGGCAATCTTGATCTGCTGTTTGTCACGCCGTCCGCACACAGCAAAGGGATCGGATACGCCGCATGGTGCGCCGTGGAAAAGATGCATCCCGAAGTGACGGTCTGGGAAACGGTCACGCCGTATTTTGAAAAGCGGAACATTCACTTTTACGTCAACCGGTGCGGATTCCATATTGTGGAATTCTTCAATAGCCGCCATCCCGATCCGCATGAACCTGACAGTGATGAAGATTTTGACGGTATGTTCCGGTTTGTAAAAGAAATCCAATGATTACAACGTCCGCCGGTTTGGCGCGATGTACAGCAACCGGATGCTGCCAACAATAAAAAGCATGGAAACCCGGCACAAAAGAGCGCCTCTTTTAAACTTACACGCTTTTATTGACAAAGCCGTTTCATAGTATACTGATTTCGAGGTGATTGGTGTGAAAGGACAAAGAATACTATCATTTTTCCTGGCGGCCCTTCTTATAGCTTCCGGTTTTTCGGTATCGGTACAAGCCGAAGGGATCGGCGCCTGTACCCACATGGCCCAAGGCCGTGACCAAGTGAAAACTTGTACGGCTGCCGTTAATGCCGGTTTGCCTGTTGTGCGCGACGAGGTGCATTGGCGGACTGTGGAGTCTGTAAAGGGACAGCTTTCCTTACCTAAACGCGCGAGTTGGGTTGAATCAGCCGCCGAAAACGGAATCAAGTGTCTTGTGGTACTGAGCTACGGTAACCCGGTTTATGATTTCGGTAAGCCCTCACAAGCCGATTTAGATGCCGGAGCCGCTTGGGACTGCACAATACCCGTACGCGACGGCGATCCGGAAACCACAGCAGACGACGAATACTTCGACGCCTATATTCGGTATATGGATTTTGTATCCAAAACGTTAGCCGGTAAAGTGGAGGCCTATGAAATCTGGAATGAGCCGGATATTAAGTATTTTAATACCAAGGACGCAACTGCCGCGGAGTATACCGAGATGTTAAAAGCGGCATATCAGACGATCAAACGCAATGATCCCGATGTTACCGTCCTAGGCGGTGCGATCGCATATCGAATAGATTTTATTGACGGTATGATGAAGGCCGGCGCGGGATCGTATATGGACGGCTTATCTGTGCACTACTACTTGGGGAAAAGGGCTCCCGAAAAACGGGCAAGAAACAGACTGGACGAATACAGAGATGTTCTGGTAAAGTACGGCTATGATAAAATGCCTGTCTGGGTTACGGAAACAGGCTGGGCAAACAGCAATGTGGATGAACAGACACAAGCACAATACATCGTCCGCAACGCCGTTTTTTATGATGAGTTCCTGCTTGACTACGGCATAGAGGGACGGTACTTCACCTATGAGTTACAGGACAGCAGTATTACATCGGATGTTCTGGGCGGCGAAGAGTACGAAAACTCCTTAGGACTTTACAAAAACGACTTTACGCCAAAGGTATCCGCCGGCGCGGTTAAAACCTTTAATTCCGTAACGGATGGGAAAAAGCTCATCGCCCTGGAGCAAACAAGATACGGACTGTTTTATCAAAAGTCTGCATATGTCGCAACATACGCACAAAGCGGACAAACCGTATATGTCGTTTGGGCAGAGTCTCAGTTTAATCTGAGGATCGATCTCCCGGACGCAAAAAAAACTGTTTATGATATGCAGGGTAATATAATCGAGGAGAATGTTCCGGGCGGCGTAAAACACATTGGTGCAGCACAATCTCCGATTTACATTGTAAGTGATTCGGATCCTGTGAAGGTTGAGCAGAGTTTCATGCAAAAAGTGATTACATTTTTTGTGCATATATTCAGGGTGCTTGCAAACGGATTTGTCAGCTGGTTATAAGAAAGAAGCCCTGCAAAGAGATCGAACCCTCTTGCCTGCTCCAAAACAAACAACCAAAACCGGCACCAAAGGATTTCCTGCTTGACAACACACATTCGGATAGGATATAATAAATTTACAGATTGAAAAAATAAATCACAGAAAGGATTGTGGATTCGTCGACCAAAAGGATTACATCGAAGCGGTCGCAAGAGCCGATGAAGGCGAAATCGCATAATCCATAAAAAGGACATGGAAGCCCTGCAATCCGATACGACTTGCTTGCAGGTCTTCTTGATTTATGAGGGATATAGAGTATGGGTGATTATAGGATCATTGAAGTCAAGCAAAGCGTTTTTGCGGACAACAACGCCGACGCTGCGCTGCTGCGTGAAGAACTGACGGCGGACGGTACGTTTCTCATCAACCTGATGTCTTCACCGGGCGCAGGCAAAACGACCACGCTCAAGCGTACGATC
The DNA here is from genome assembly GCA_017449935.1 of Clostridia bacterium. Taxonomy (GTDB): domain Bacteria; phylum Bacillota; class Clostridia; order Oscillospirales; family Acutalibacteraceae; genus UBA1425. The sequence goes on along the minus strand of JAFSYP010000038.1, from coordinate 34,169 downwards.
GCCGCTTTGGCGGACACAGTCCGAATGGGCGTGATGGAAGCGGATATCGACGGCGAAGTCGACGCCGCCGCGATCGAGGCGGCAGGCGCCAAAGCCATTCAGATTCACACCGGCGGCATGTGCCATCTGGACGCCGATATGACGCGGCAGGGCATCCGCGAATTCGGCACAAAGGATCTCGATCTGGTCGTTCTCGAAAACGTCGGCAATCTCGTCTGTCCTGCGGAGTTCGACACGGGCGCCATGCGCAACGTGATGATCTTGTCCGTGCCCGAGGGTGACGACAAGCCGCTCAAATACCCGCTGATGTTCCGCAACTGTCAGCTCGTGCTCGTCAACAAATGCGACGTTCTCCCCGTGTTTGACGATTTCGACTGCGCAAGAGTCGAAGAACGCATTCATTTTCGCAACCCCGACTGCAAGGTGATCTTCCTTTCGGCAAAAACCGGAGAAGGCTTTGACGAATGGATCGAAATACTGCGCACATGGATTACCGAATTCAAGCAAGGACAAATGACCCCGCCCGTCCATTATGACATTTAGGAGAGGTAGATATGGCAGAAGAAATAATCACCGAACGCACCGACGGTTTCTATCCGAAAGAAGTACTGGAAGGCCCGTTTCGTGAGCCCATCGCCAAGCTCGGAAAGATGATCACGGACCGCATCCCGCAGAAGTTAGGACTCAAAAAAATCGAGCGCACCGACCCCGAATACTGGGCGCTCGCGCTGATGATTACTGACGAGGAAGCGGAGATCTGTCTCAAGTTCGGCGGCATCCGCAAGCCGAAGACGCTCAAGCAGATGGTCGAGATCACCGGGATCCCCGCCGAAGAACTGGAGCCGAAGCTCGAACGGATCGCATGGGCGGGCGTGCTCGAATACAACTGGGAGAATCCGCAGCACGAGAAGCAGTATCTTGTGCCGATGTTCGTGCCCGGCAGCGGCGAGTTTTCCAATATGAACCCGGACCTCATGCGGGAGCACCCGGAGCTCGGAATGTTCTTCAACTACATGACGCGGCTGCCGCTCGAAAAGGTCACCAAGATGGTGCCGCCCGGCGGCGCGGGCATCGGCATGCACGTGATCCCTGTCGAAAAAGCCATCCGCATGGAGGATCAGTCTTTAGACATCGAACATATCTCGCACTGGCTCGATAAATACGAGGGCAAATACGCCAAGAGCCCCTGTTCCTGCCGCCGCAGCCGCAAGACCTTTGACGAAGGCTGTGCCGACGACGAAGAGGGCTGGTGCATCGCCGTGGGCGATATGGCGGACTACGTTGTCGAAACGAACAAAGGCGGCGTCTACATCACCAAGGAAGAAGCGCTTGAAATTTTTGAAAAGGGCGAGAAAAACGGTTTCGTGCATCAAACGACGAACATTGACGGCGAGAATAAGGTTTTTGCGATCTGCAACTGCAACGTCAATGTCTGTTACGCGCTGCGCACGTCCCAGCTGTTCAATACGCCCAACATGAGCCGTTCGGCATATGTGGCGAGAGTGGACGCCAAGAACTGCGTCGCGTGCGGCAGATGCGTGGAGTACTGCCCCGCCGGCGCCGTCCGTCTCGGTCAGAAGCTGTGCAAAAAAGACGGCTCCGCGCAGAGCTATCCCAAGCACGCCCTGCCCGGCGACCATTTTTGGAGCGAGAAGGATTGGGACTGGGATTACCGCGACAATAACCGCAAAAACTGCTATGACACCGGCACGGCGCCCTGCAAGACCGCTTGCCCCGCGCATATCGCCGTGGAAGGCTACCTCAAAATGGCGTCGCAGGGAAGATACAAAGAAGCGCTCGCGCTCATCAAAAAGAACAATCCGCTGCCGGCGATCTGCGGCCATATCTGCAACCGCCGCTGTGAAGACGCCTGCACGCGCGGCAGCGTCGATCAGGCGATCGCGATCGACGAGGTCAAAAAATTTATCGCCATGCAGGATCTGAACGCCGAAACGCGCTACATCCCCGAAAAGGTCATCCCCAAGGTCGACGGCGAATTCGAGGAAAAGATCGCGATCATCGGCGCCGGCCCCGCCGGTCTGTCCTGTGCGTACTACCTTGCCGAAAAAGGATACCGTCCCACCGTGTTCGAGAAAAACGAGCTGCCCGGCGGTATGCTGACCTACGGCATCCCGTCCTATAAGCTCGAGAAAAAAGTGATCGAAGCAGAGGTCGACATCATCAAAGAATTCGGCGTCGACATCCGCTGCGGCGTGGAAGTCGGCAAAGACGTCACGATCGAGCAGCTTCGTGCCGAAGGGTACAAAGCGTTCTATATCGCCATTGGTTGCCAGGGCGGTAGGCTCCCCGGTATCCCCGGCGAAGACGCCGAAGGCGTGCTGACTGCCGTGGATTTCCTGCATGAAACGGCGATCAAAGAGGCATATCCGCTTTCCGGCGACGTCGTCGTGATCGGCGGCGGCAACGTTGCGATCGACGCTTCGCGTTCGTCTGTTCGCTGCGGCGCGGCGAACGTCACGCAGTACTGCCTCGAAAGCCGCGAAGAGATGCCCGCTTCCGACGAGGAAGTCGCCGAGGCGACCGAAGACGACGTAAAGATCGAGTGCGGCTGGGGGCCTAAGGAGATCCTTTCCGAAAACGGCAAGGTCACGGCGATCGTGCTGAAAAAGTGCCTGCGCGTGTTCGACGAAGCGCACAAATTCAGCCCCGTATACGACGAGGACGATACCGTTACCGTTCCCTGTTCCGCCGTCATCATGGCGGTCGGTCAGAGCATCCTTTGGGGCGATCTGCTGAAAGGCACCGCCGTCAAGCTCGGCAGAGGCAACGGCGTCGTCGCCGACGCGCTTACCTATCAGACCGACGAGCCCGACGTCTTTGCGGGCGGCGACGTGTACACCGGCCCGAAGTTTGCGATCGACGCCATCGCTGCCGGCAAGGAAGGCGCGATCTCGATCCACCGCTTCGTGCAGCCGCATTCCTCGCTTACCATCGGCCGAAACCGCAACGATTATATCGAGCTGAACAAGGACGACGTCAGCTTCGGAGACTATGACCACTCGAAGCGTCAGATCCCGGGTATGGATGCGAGCATCGACAGACCGCATTCCTTCCGCGATCCGCTCAAGGTCTTCACCGAGGAACAGGTCAAAGCGGAAACCGCAAGGTGCCTCGAATGCGGCGCGTCCGTGGTCGATGAAAACAAATGTATCGGCTGCGCCGTCTGCACAACGAAATGCGAATTCGACGCGATCCATATTTTCCGCGAGCGTCCCGAATGTTCGACCATGCGCACGTCGGAGGAAAAGCTCAAGTACATCCTGCCCAACGGCGCAAAACAGGGGATCAAACTCCTGTTCAAGAAAAAGTCCTGAGGCGGCGTCTATGCATGAGTTGGGCGTTGTATTCAGCGTGGTCAGGCAGGTCGAAACTGTCTGCATGGAAAACGCGGTCACGAAAGTGAACAAGGTCGTGCTGGAGCTGGGCGAAGTCTCCACCGTGATCCCCGCGTATCTCGTCGACTGCTGGCAGTGGGCAATAAAGCGCACGCAGATCCTACAGGAAACGGAGCTGGAGATCCGAATGATCGACGCCGTTACCTACTGTGAAGATTGCGAAAAAGAATACCCCACCGTAAAACACGGCAAGATCTGCCCGTACTGCGGCAGCGAAAAAACCTACCTCCTGTGCGGCAACGAATTCATCATCAAAGAACTCGAGGTCGAATAACTGACATCACGCATACACAATCGGAACCGGCACAAAAGAGCGTTACAACACGAACCTTTGTGCCGGTTAACTTTGTTATTCAAGTATTATGTTTCTGCCGTCCTATTAGCAGTTTTGGGCGGAATCAGGAATCCTTCTGCAATATCGCTTCGGCGACTGTGCGGCGGGGGACGCAGCGGTCCATCGCCTGTTTTTCGATGAAGCGGTGGGCTTCGGCTTCGTTCATGCCTTCGTGTTCGATCAGTACCCACTTGGCACGGTTAACGAGGCGGATCTCCGCCATTTTTTCCTCGATGGAGATCGTTTTCTTTTCCGCCTTGCGCAGGCGTTCGCGCGTGCTGGCCATCCAGCCGAGCGCAATGCGCATCGTCGGTTTGGCGACCGGTTTCTGGAGCGTGAATACGCCGTGCGGCGTAACCTTGCCGCGGATCTCGTCGTGCATTTCGCTGCGTACCAGAAGCAGCGAGACGCCGGTCCCGGCGCTGCATACGTCGATCGCAAAGCGCACGCCCATGTCGTCCGGGAGCGGCGCGTTGACGATCACGAAGTCATAGCTTCGTTCGGCAACGGCGCGCTTTGCGGCGCTGATATTGGAAACGGTCTGCGCCGAAAGAAAGCCGATCTCGGAGAAAAGCGACTGCAGCGACGCATTAAACGTCTCGGATGCGGAAACGAGCAGGACAGAATAACGGTGTTCCTCAAGCGGCATCGGCTTTCCTCCTTTCGCGGAATGATTTGACGCTGCGCGTCTTGAATTGGCTTCGCCATGAATTGTTGCTGCGCAACATAATTTGCATGGCTCTGCAATGCATTATTGGCGGGGCGTGCCCCGCACCCCGATTCCAAAATGGGTACGAACGATGTCTGAGCACAATTTACTTTCCGCAGTAGCTGTCCAGGATCGCCTGCGGGATGTATTTGCGGATAAAGGGACTGATCTGCGCGCACTGCCGCGCTTCGCCGAGACTGCCCGGAAGCTTGCGGAACTGCGAGAGCGTCTGCGCGTCCGCCGTAAAGAGGTTGAAATCGGCAGCAGGCTGCAGCGGGTACTCTTCCCGCAGGCCCTCCAGCGACGCCCAGATCATCAGCGCAAACGCGAGATACGGATTGGAAGTCGGGTCAGGCGAACGCAGCTCCATGCGCTCGTATTCGCCGATCGCGGCGGGAATACGCACAAGCTGCGAACGGTTTTCGTGCGACCAGGTAATATACGTCGGGGCTTTCTGCTTGCCCAGACGCGCATACGCGTTCTCGGTCGGGTTCAGGAACAGCGTCATATCGCCGATGTTTTTGAGGATGCCTGCGATCATGTGCTGCGCCAGCGTTTCGCTGCACGGCTGGAAGGACGTGTTGATATGGAATCCATTTCCGGGTGCGTTTTCCAAAGGCTTTGCGGAGAAATCGGCGCACAGACCGTTGCGGTGCGCGACAGTCTTGACGACCGTCTGGAACGTCATCGTGTTGTCGGCGGCAGAAAGCGCGTCGGCATAGCGGAAGTCGATCTCGTTCTGACCGGGGCCTTCTTCATGATGTGAGCTTTCGGGACGGATGCCCATCTGCTCAAGCGTTAGGCAGATCTCGCGCCGCACGTTTTCGCCGCGGTCGTCCGGCGCGATGTCCATATATCCCGCCGTGTCGCTCGGCTCTTTTGTCGGCTTGCCGCTTTCATCCAGACGGAACAGATAGAACTCCTGCTCCGCGCCGAAGTAAAAGCGGTAGCCGGAGTCAGATGCGTCGCGCATGGCGTTTTTGAGGAGCGTGCGCGTGTCGCATTCGAACGGCGTGCCGTCGGGATAGGTGACGTTCGAGTACATCCGCACGACGCGTCCGGTCTCCGGCCGCCACGGGAGCGCGGCGAGCGTGTCCGGTTCGGGATGCAGCAGCAGATCGCTGTGCGACACGCTGCCGAAGCCCCGGATCGCCGAAGCGTCGAACGCGATGCCGTAGTCGAATGCGCGCTGCAGCTCGTCCGGCATGATCGATATATTTTTTTGTCTTCCGAACACATCGCAGAATGCAAGACGTATGAATTTCACGTCCTCCTCACGGGCATACTGCATGATCTCGTCTTTGGAATACAGCATACGATTCCTCCTGAATATTGGTTAGTTCGCAACGTACATTTGCTGATACGGGTTGGAACTGTCCGGCGTGACGACGGTGAACGGCGTGTCCAAAACATCTTTCGGGTCCAGCCCGAACACGGCGCAGTAGTCGTGCAGGTGTTTCCGCAGATCCGCGCGGTCCGTATCGTCCGCGGCGCGCGCCGTGACCTGGGACGGGAAGGCGATATCGCGGCAGTCGGAACGCAAAAACATTTTGCCGCCGTGCATCCCCGTGCAGGGGAAAAAGCTGACGATCTTTTTGTCCGAATCCAGCCCCAGCACGATGATCGTGCCGCCCGCCTGGTACTCGCCGAGAAAGCTGCCCGCCGTACCGCCGATCACCAAAAGCGGGGACTTTTCCCGATACGCCTTCATATGAATGCCTGCCCGGTAGCCGGCGTCGCCGCGTACGAAGATCTCGCCGCCGCGCATGGCGTAGCCCGCCGCGTCGCCGATGCTTCCGTGTACGACAATCCGTCCGGCGTTCATCGTGTCGCCCACGGCGTCCTGCGCGTTGCCCATGACGGTGATCGTGCCGCCGTTGAGATACGCGCCCAGCGCGTTGCCGGGTACGCCCTCGATGCGGATGTGCTTGCCCGACATGCCCGCGGCGATGAAACGCTGCCCGCAGCAGCCCGTCAGCGTGCAGTCGCCGTCCGTCCCGCGCAGAAACGCGTTGACCGCGCGATGATCCATACCCTTTACATCCGGCATTATACCACACCTCCGAATGATCTTTTTCGCTTTTCCGAAGAATAAGCGGCAGAAGTCGCAACTTTTTTCATCAGTTCAAAATTAATCGTCTGCAAAGACGTCCGTTCGCGGATCAGGGACGTATACAGCCCCGCGCGCGTCGTGTCGCCGATCAGGATAAAGCCCTTGAGCAAATCGTCTTTCGTATATAACTTTTTGCATCCGCCGTCCGTCTTTTCTTCATACAGTTCGCCGTCATATGTGCCGGCGGTCATCACATGCAGCCCGAAGAAGCTGATGGCGTTCATGGGGATCGCGTTGTCGAAGCGGGCCGTGCCGCCCGCCATATTGACGCCGGCCGTAAAGCCCTGCATATAGGCGTTGGGCAGGATGGCGAGCACGCGCTTCTGTCCGCAGGAAGCGTCCGTGCCTTCGGTGCAGTCGCCTGCGGCGTAAATGCCCGAAACAGTCGTTTCCATGTTGTCGCCGACGAGAACGCCGCGGTTCGTTTCGCAGCCGCAGCCTTTGGCGAGCGCGGTGTTGGCGCGCACGCCGACCGCCATCACGAGCACGTCGAAATCGACTGTGCCGCCGGAACGCATGTGCGCGGTGCATCCGTCGAAGCGTTCGACCGTATCCGAGAGCATGAACCGAATACCGTTTTGTTCGAGGTGCGATTGCAGGATCGAAGCGCAGTCGGCGTCGAGGATGCTCGGCAGCACGTGATCCGCCAGATCGCAGACCGTGATCGACGCGGCGCGAGCGTGCAGTCCCTCAGCGCATTTGAGACCGATCAGTCCCGCGCCGACGATCAGCACGCGTTTCGGCGTCTGCGTCGCTTCTTCGAGCGCGAGCGCGTCGTCGAGTGTCATAAAGGAAAACTTGTCCGGCACCGTGTCCAGTCCCGCGATCGGCGGCACGAACGGCGAAGAGCCGGTCGCCACGCAGACAGACGTGTACGACAGCGTTTTGCCGTCGTCCGTCGTGACCGTTTGTTTTGCCGGATCGATCTGTGCCGACGCCAGTCCGTACAGCACACGGCAACCGCTTTTTTCATAAAAATCTTCGTCGCGGTACGGCATACGGGAAAGATCGGTCTTACCCTCAAGGTAGTAGGAGATCAGCGGCCGGCAGTATACGGGATGTCTTTCCTTGGATATAACGGTAATACGGCCTTCGGCGTCCTGCGAACGGACTCCTTCGATGCAGCCGACGGCGGCGACGCCGTTTCCGATGATGATATATTCGTTCATGCGTCTTCCTCCCGTTCCTCATAGACGATCGCGCGGTTCGGACAGCCCGTGACGCAAGCCGGTTCTCCGCAGGAATTCTGCAGACACAGTTCGCACTTCTGCATTACGCCGTTTTCATTCGGCGACAGCGCGCCGTACGGGCAGACCAGCACACATGTCAGACACCCGACGCATTTCGTCTGATCGATCCGCACCACGCCGTCTCGCTTTCGGATCGCGCCCGCGATGCAGCTTTTGACGCAGATCGGATCGGTGCAGTGACGGCAGGACACGGCATAGGTGATCGCGTCGCTGCCCTCAATATGGATGCGTGGGTATATCGGTTTGCCCTTGAGCGCCGTCGCCATATCCTGCAATCCGGAGTTGGCGAACGCGCAGTTGTATTCGCACAGATGGCAACCGAGGCACCACGCTTCGTTGACGTATACTCGTTTCATATCTTATTCCCCCGCGTGCGCGATCCCGAGGATCTGCAGTTCCTTCTCCGTCAGTCCCACGCCGCGCAGCATCAGCCGGTTGCCGCGCAGCGCTTCGACGGAGTTGATGCCCATGCCGCCCATCAGTTCCTTGATCTCGTGCCGCCATGCGTCCATGAGATGCACGAGGCGCTCACTGCCGACGTCGGGATTCAGCCGCTTGACAAGATCGGGACGCTGCGTGGCGATGCCCCAGTTGCATTTGCCGCTCTGGCAGGTGCGGCAGAGGTGACAGCCGAGCGCGAGCAGCGCCGCCGTCGCGATATAACATGCGTCCGCGCCGAGCGCGATCGCCTTGACAACGTCCGATGCGCTGCGGACGGAACCGCCGACGACGAGCGAAACGTCGTTTCGGATGCCCTCGTCGCGCAGGCGCTGGTCGACCGCCGCGAGCGCCAGCTCGATGGGGATGCCGACGTTGTCGCGGATGCGCGTGGGCGCCGCGCCCGTGCCGCCGCGGAAACCGTCGATGGCGATCACGTCCGCGCCGCTGCGGGCGATACCGCTGGCAATTGCGGCGATATTGTGTACGGCGGCGACCTTGACGATGACGGGCTTGCGGTAGTCGGTCGCGTCTTTTAATGAGAAGACGAGCTGACGCAGGTCTTCGATGGGGTAGATGTCATGATGCGGCGCGGGTGTAATGGCGTCGCTGCCCTCCGGGATCATTCGCGTGCGCGACACGTCGCCGACGATCTTCGAGCCGGGCAGATGCCCGCCGATACCGGGCTTCGCACCCTGTCCCATTTTGATCTCGATCGCTCTCGCCGCTTCCAGATAATTCTCGTGCACGCCGAAACGGCCGCTGGCGACCTGCACGATCGTGTTGTCGCCGTAGGCGTAAAAGTCCTCATGCAGACCGCCCTCGCCGGTGTTGTAGCAGATGCCGAGCGCCTGCGCAGCCCGTGCGAGCGACGCGTGCGCGTTATAGCTGATGGAGCCGTAGCTCATGGCGGAGAACATGATCGGCATGGACAGCTCGATCATCGGCAGCAATTCGCATCGCAGCTTCCCGTCCGCACCGCGTTCGACCTTCTGCGGCCGCTTGCCGAGAAAGACGCGCGTCTCCATCGGTTCGCGCAGCGGGTCGATCGGCGGGTTCGTCACCTGCGAGGCGTTGATGAGGATCTTGTCCCAATAGACAGGCAGCGGCTTTGGGTTGCCCATCGAGGACAGCAGTACGCCGCCGCTGTTCGCCTGCTTGTAGACCTCGCGGATGGTGTCGTTGTCCCAGTTCGCGTTTTCGCGCAGGCGGCAGTCGTTCTTCACGATCTTTAACGCGTGCGTCGGACAGAGCGAAACACACCGCTGGCAGTCGACGCACTTCGCGTCGTCGCTGATGATTTTTTCCGTGCCTTCGAGAAAGGCGTGCACTTCATTGGCGCATTGCCGCACGCAGACGCCGCAGGCAATACAGCGGTTTTCGTTTCGGATCACTTCATACTCCGGCGTTAAATATTCCACGCCCATCAATATGCGCCCTCCTTTACCCGAATGATGACCGGCTCGCCGCCTGCCGGCGCGTAGAGATTCCCGGCGTCCGGCTCCATGACGCGGATGGCGGCTTCCTCGCTGGCGACAAAGACCTTGTCGTCCTTTTCGCCGACGACCATCGACCGGAGTTTGAGCCGGTCGTTCAGCGCCATCAGGCCGCCGTCGAAGCCCAGCACGATGGAAAACGGCCCCGTGATCAGCAGACTCGGGAACAGCGTGCGCAGGTAGATATGCTTGCGCTTATCCTCGAGATCGGTCTTCCCTTCGATCGTGCTCCAGAACGGCGCGGCGATCACGCTGGCCGCTTCCGAAAGTGTCAGCTCCTGCCGGCGGATGAGATAATCCAATATATAGGTGATGACTTCGGTGTCGGTCTGCAGCGTGCATTTGTAACCGAACATTTCAATGTAGCGGCGGTTCGCGTCGTAGGACGAGATCTCGCCGTTGTGCACGACGGAATAATCGAGCAGCGTGAACGGATGTGCGCCGCCCCACCAGCCGGGCGTGTTCGTCGGATAGCGGCCGTGCGCTGTCCAGGCGTAACCCTCGTACTCGTCCAGCCGGTAATACACGCCGACGTCCTCCGGGAAACCGACAGCCTTGAAGGTGCCCATATTCTTGCCGCTCGAGAAGATATACGCGCCTTTCATGGAGGTGTTGATGTGCATGACGGTGCGCACGACGAACTCCTTTTCGTCGAGCTGCAGGTCGCGGAGAACGGACTGCAGGGGCGCGACGAAGTACCGCCAGATCATCGGCTCGTCCGTGATTTGCGGGAGTTTGCGCGTCGGGATGCGCTCCGCCTTGTAGATTTCAAAGCGCTCTTTCAGGTACGCTTCGCACGTTTTTCTCGTGTCGCGGCTGTCAAAAAAGAAATGCAGCGCATAAAAATCCCGGTACTCCGGATAGATGCCGTACGCCGCGAAGCCGCCGCCCAGACCGTTGGAGCGGTCGTGCATCGGCTTCATCGCTTCGATGATGCGCTCGCCGGTCATGCGGTTCCCCTCGCGGGAGATCACCGCGGCGATCGCGCAGCCGGAAGGAATACGCACCTGACCTTCTTTCGGTGTCATAAAGCTCACCCTTTCAAAAAAAGAAAAGCGCCCATTTCGGCACGGAACCGGTCCGAACCGAAATGAACGTCGTTGCTCATTTTCCTTATTATACGCTGCCCGACAGAATTCGTCAAGCTTTTTGCATGCACATTTTTGCCCAAAAAGCGTGCGCTTTAACGCGACAACTTGTTAAATTTGCAAAAAAATGAAAAAAAGGCTTGACATTTGCCGCAAGGCGCGTATAATGGGACGCGTAAGGCAACGGAGTCTTCGAGCAATGCGCTCGGAGACTCTTTTTTGTTGTTAAGTTTTTTGTAAGGATTGCAAGGAGGAGAAAGAAATGTCGTACGTAGACGACGTCATCGAAGAAGTCATCAAAGAAAACCCGAATGAGCCGGAATTCCACCAGGCGGTGCGCGAGGTGCTCGATTCGCTGCGCCCCGTGATCGCGCAGAACGAGGAGAAATACCGCCGCGACGCGCTTTTGGAGCGTCTCGTGAATCCCGAACGTCAGATCAAATTCCGCGTGCCGTGGATCGACGACAACGGCCAGGCGCACGTCAATACCGGTTACCGCGTGCAGTTCAACAGCGCGATCGGTCCGTACAAGGGCGGTCTGCGGCTGCATCCGTCCGTGAACCTCGGCATCATCAAGTTCCTCGGCTTCGAGCAGATCTTCAAAAACTCCCTGACCGGTATGCCCATCGGCGGCGGCAAGGGCGGCTCGGACTTCGACCCGAAGGGCAAATCCGACCGTGAGATCATGTCCTTCTGTCAGAACTTCATGAGTGAGCTTTGCAAATACATCGGCGCGGACACTGACGTGCCCGCGGGCGACATCGGCGTGGGCGGCAGAGAGATCGGCTACATGTTCGGCGAATACAAAAAGATCCGCGGCATGTTCGCGGGCGTGCTGACCGGCAAGGGCCTGCAGTTCGGCGGCTCGCTGGCCAGAACGGAAGCGACCGGCTACGGTCTGCTGTACATCACCGAAGAAATGCTCAAGTGCCACGGCACCTCGATGGAGGGCAAGACCGTCGTTGTGTCCGGCGCGGGCAACGTGGCGATCTACGCGATCGAGAAGGCGCAGCAGATGGGCGCGAAGGTCGTGACGTGCTCCGATTCATCCGGTTGGATCTACGATCCGAACGGCATCGACGTGGCCGCGCTCAAGCAGATCAAAGAAGTCGACCGCAAACGTCTGACCGAGTATCTCAAGTACAGACCGGACGCACAGTACCGCGAGGGACGCGGCGTATGGCAGATCCCGTGCGACATTGCGCTGCCGTGCGCTACGCAGAACGAGCTGACGCTCGACGACGCGAAGCAGCTTGTTGCAAACGGCGTGTACGCCGTGGCGGAGGGCGCGAATATGCCCTCGACCGCAGAGGCCGTCGATTACTTCCTTGAAAAAGGCATCCTGTTCCTGCCGGCCAAGGCGGCGAATGCAGGCGGTGTGGCGACGTCCGCGCTGGAAATGTCACAGAACAGCGAACGTCTGCGCTGGACGTTCAAGGAGGTCGACCACAAGCTGCGTGAGATCATGGTTGACATTTACCACAATATCGACGAAGCGGCCAAGCAGTACGGCAAAGAAGGCAACTTCGTCGACGGCGCGAACATCGCGGGCTTCCTGAAGGTCATGAACGCGATGAACGCGCAGGGTATCGTATAAAATCAGAGTTCTCCTTACATCAATCCTTAAAAGGCAAAGGCGTCTTTTCCGCAATAGTGGGGGAGGCGCCTTTGCCGCGTCCGATCTCTTCCGTACAGTGTGTTTGTGCGGAGTAACCATAAAAAGGAGTGAAAGAAATGAAAACCGTAAAAGATTATTTCGGCTGCCTCGTTTTTGACGACAGAGTGATGAAGGCGACGCTTTCCGCCGATGTGTATGCGTCGCTCAGAAAGACGATCGACGAAGAAAAGAAGCTTGCTCCCGGCGTCGCGGACGCCGTGGCCGCGGCGATGCGCGACTGGGCGGTCGAGCACGGCGCGACGCACTTTACCCACTGGTTCCAGCCGCTGACCGGCGTCACGGCGGAGAAGCACGACAGCTTTATCAGCCCCTCTCCCGACGGCGGCGTCATCATGGAGTTTTCCGGCAAGGAACTGATCAAAGGCGAGCCGGACGCGTCCTCGTTCCCGTCGGGCGGTCTGCGCGCGACGTTTGAGGCCAGAGGCTACACCGCATGGGACCCGACGTCCTATGCGTTCCTCACGGGCAAGACACTCTGCATCCCGACGGCGTTCTGCTCCTACGGCGGACACGCGCTCGACAAGAAAACGCCGCTGCTGCGCTCGATGGAGGCGCTGAACCGTCAGGCGCTGCGTATCCTGCGCCTGTTCGGAAACGACACGGCGAAGGCGGTGCGTTCGTCCGTCGGTCCCGAACAGGAATACTTCCTTGTGGACAAGGCGCTCTATGACCAGAGATACGACCTGCGCTTCACCGGCCGCACGCTTTTCGGCGCGAAGCCCCCGAAGGGACAGCAGATGGACGACCATTACTTCGGCGTCATCAAGCCGCGCGTGGCAGCCTATATGGAAGAGCTGAACGAGGAGCTTTGGAAGCTCGGCATCCTCGCCAAGACCGAGCATAACGAAGTTGCGCCCGCGCAGCACGAGCTGGCGCCGATCTATACCACGACCAACGCCGCGACCGATCAGAACCAGCTGACGATGGAGATCATGCAGAAGGTCGCGCTGCGGCACGGACTGGTCTGCCTGCTGCACGAAAAGCCCTTTGCCGGCGTCAACGGCAGCGGCAAGCACAACAACTGGTCGATCGCGACGGACGCGGGACAGAATCTCCTCTCGCCCGGCGAGACGCCGTATGAGAACGCGCAGTTCCTTCTGTTCCTGTGCGCCGTGCTGAAAGCAGTCGACGACTACCAGGATCTGCTGCGCATCTCCGTTGCCACAGCCGGCAACGATCATCGTCTGGGCGCGAACGAAGCGCCGCCCGCCGTCGTTTCCGTGTTCCTCGGCGACGAGCTGAACGCGATCCTCGACGCGATCGAAAACGACACGCCGTACGAGGGCGTGGAAAAGACACAGATGAAGCTCGGCGTACACGTGCTGCCGCGTTTTAATCGCGACACGACCGACCGCAACCGCACGTCGCCGTTCGCCTTCACGGGCAACAAGTTCGAGTTCCGTATGCTCGGCTCGTCCAACTCCATTGCCTGTGCGAACATCATGCTCAATTCCGCCGTGGCGGAAAGCCTGAAGATCTATGCCGACCGTCTGGAACAGGCGGAGGATTTCGAAACGGCGCTGCATGAGATGATCCAAAAGACTATTCGCGACCACAAGCGCATTATTTTCAACGGCAACGGCTACGACGACGCGTGGATCAAGGAAGCCACGGAACAGCGGGGCCTGCTCAACTACCGCACGACGGCCGACTGCATGCCGCACCTGCTCGATAAAAAGAACGCCGATATGCTCATTTCGCACGGCGTGTTCTCCGAGCCGGAGCTGCGTTCGCGCTGCGAGATCATGCTGGAAAACTACTGCAAGACCATTCTCATCGAAGCCGCTACGATGGTCACGATGGCGCGCGGACAGATCCTGCCCGCCGTGGAGCGGTTTACGGCGGACGTCGCGTCGCGCGCGATGGTCAAGAAGTCGCTCGACGCCGCGCTGCCCTGCGCCTATGAATCGGGGATCGTGCAGAAGCTCTCGGCGCTGACCGACGCGATCGCTTTCGGCGTGAACGCGCTCGAGGAAGCGCTCCGGAAGGCGGAAGGCGCGGACGATTATTTCACGCAGTCCGCGATGATCCGCGACGACGTCCTCGCCGCGATGGAGACGCTGCGTGCGTCCTGCGACGAAGCCGAAACGTTGACCGCAAAAGAATACTGGCCGTTCCCGAACTACGCCGATCTGCTGTTCAGCGTGCAATAAAAAACAGAAACGATTGAAAGGAGACAGAACGATGCAAAGCATTCTCACTCCCGAACAGGAGCAGGAAGTAGCCTGCCCGCTCTACTGCATGGAACCCGACGAGGAACCGGAGCTGCATCTGCCGGAGGACGAGGTAGCACTCGAAGAACCGCTCCTCGATGAAGCCGGAGAACCGGAAGAGTCCTTCGGAGAAAACACGTCGGTATGGGAATAAAGACTACGCCTTACATGAAGAGGTGATTTTATGTGTTCGATCATCGGTTACTGCGGCGAAGTGCTCAGTGAGACGGCGTTTCTCGAAGGCTTTGCCGAGACAAAAACGAGAGGCCCCGACGACAGCCGCGTCATCGACACGGGCAAGGGCCTGCTCGGATTTCACAGGCTTTCGATCATGGGTCTGCACCCGGAAGGTATGCAGCCGTTCGTTCTGGACGGCTGCTATGCCGTTTGCAACGGCGAGCTGTACGGGTTTTCGCATCAGCGCGAGACGCTGCGGAAAAAGGGCTACACGTTCCAAAGCGACAGCGACTGCGAGATTCTGCTGCCGCTGTATTTTGAGTACGGGACCGATATGTTCCGTATGCTCGACGCGGAGTTTGCCTGCGTGATCTTCGACGGCAGGACGGGCGAGTTCATCGCGGCGCGCGATCCGATCGGCATCCGTCCGCTGTATTACGGATATGACGAAAAAGGCACGATCCTGTTCGCGAGCGAGCCGAAAAACCTTGTCCCGCTGACGGAGAAGATCATGCCGTTCCCGCCCGGACATTATTACAAAGACGGCGAATTCATCGCCTATACGGAGATCGAAAAGCCGCAGACACTCATCAGCGACGACCTGGAAACGGCGTGCGGACACATCCGCGAAAAGCTGATCGCCGGCGTGCGCAAGCGTCTGGTCGCCGACGCGCCGGTCGGATTCCTGCTGTCCGGCGGCCTGGATTCGTCGCTCGTCTGCGCGATCGCCGCCAGAGAGAGCGACAAACCGATCCGCACCTTCGCCATCGGTATGGAGAAGGACGCGATCGACCTCAAGTACGCCCGCGAAGTGGCGCAGTTCATCGGCAGCGACCACACGGAAGTGTTCATGACGCCGCAGGAAGTGCTGGATTCTCTGGAAGAGGTCATCCGCGCGCTCGGCACGTTTGACATCACGACGATCCGCGCGAGCATGGGCATGTACCTCATCTGCAAAGCGATCCATGAGACGACGGATGTGCGCGTGCTGCTGACGGGTGAGATCTCCGACGAGCTGTTTGGCTACAAATACACCGACTTCGCGCCCTCTGCAGAAGCGTTCCAGCAGGAGGCGGAGAAACGCATCCGCGAGCTGCACATGTACGACGTGCTGCGTGCCGACCGCTGCATCAGCGTCCACTCGCTCGAAGCGCGCGTACCGTTCGGCGATCTCGATTTCGTGCGGTACGTCATGGCGCTCGATCCGGAAATGAAAGTAAACGTCTACGGCAAGGGCAAGTACCTGCTGCGCCACGCGTTCGAGAAAGACGGACTGCTGCCCGACAGCATCCTCTGGCGCGAAAAGGCGGCGTTCTCCGACGCGGTCGGCCACTCGATGGTCGACGACCTGAAGGCGTACGCCGAGACGCAATACACGGACGCGGAATTCGAGGCGCGGCGGCAGAGATACACGCACGCGCAGCCGTTCACCAAAGAATCTTTGCTGTACCGTGAGATCTTTGAAAAGTATTATCCCGGACAGTCGCAGATGATCGCGGACTTCTGGATGCCGAACAAGTCGTGGCAGGGCTGCGACGTGAACGACCCGTCCGCGCGCGTGCTGTCAAACTACGGCGACAGCGGAAAGTAAGATGAGATCATGGATAAAATACTTGTTTTAAATTTCGGCGGACAGTACGATCAGCTGATCGCGCGCCGTATCCGTGCACAGCACGTCTTTGCCGAGATCAAACCGTTTGACCGGATCACGCCGGAGGAAATACGAGCGGCCGGCTATCGCGGCGTCGTGTTCACCGGCGGCCCGAACAGCGTATACGGCGATCACGCGCTGCGCTGCGATCCGGCGATCCTGTCGGTCGGCGTGCCGATCCTCGGCATCTGCTACGGACACCAGCTTCTGGCGTTTCTGACGGACGGCGTGATCGAGCCTGCCGCATCGGGCAGCGAGTACGGCAAAACAGCGCTGACCGTCCGGGAAAACGTATTGTTCCGCGGCGTGCCGCAGGAGAGCGTTTGCTGGATGAGCCACACCGACGCCGTCACGACCGTGCCGTCGGGTTTTTCCGTGATCGCCGAGACGCCGCACTGTCCGTGCGCCGCGATGGCGAACGACGCGCGAGGGCTCTACGGCGTGCAGTTCCATCCGGAGGTCACGCACACGGCGTTCGGCGAACAGATGCTGCGCAATTTCGTGCTGGACGTATGCGGGTGTAAAGCCGATTGGCAGATGGACGACGTTGCCGGACAGATCATCGAAAATTGCCGCAGAGCATTAGACGGGAAAAAAGTGCTGCTGGCGCTGTCCGGCGGCGTGGATTCCTCCGTCGCGGCGGTACTGCTGCATAAGGCGGTCGGCGACGCGCTGACGTGCGTATTCGTCGATCACGGTCTGCTGCGCGAGGGCGAAGGCGATTTCGTCGAGCAGACGTTCCGTAAACAGTTCGGCATCCGTCTCCTTCGCGTCCGTGCCGAAGAGCGGTTTTTGCAGGCGCTGCGCGGCGTCACGGAACCGGAAGAAAAAAGAAAGATCATCGGTAAATCGTTTATCCGCGTGTTCGAGGAAGAAGCGGATCAGCTCGGCCACATCGACGTTTTGGCGCAGGGCACGATCTATCCGGACGTGATCGAAAGCGGCAAGGGCGCGAGCGCGACGATCAAGAGCCATCACAACGTCGGAGGACTTCCCAAGCATATGCGCTTTACGCAGATCGTCGAACCGTTGCGCGAGCTGTTCAAGGACGAGGTGCGGGCCATCGGCGAGAAGCTCGGCATCCCGCACGCGCTCGTCTGGCGGCAGCCGTTTCCGGGACCGGGGCTCGGCGTGCGCGTGATCGGTGAGATCACCAAAGAGAAGCTCGACACCCTGCGCAAGGCGGACGCGATCTTCCGTGAGGAGCTCGAACGCACGGAGCTTCCGCAGGCGCCGCACCAGTATTTTGCCGTCCTGACCGACACGAGAAGCGTCGGCGTGATGGGCGACGCCAGAACGTACGGCTATACCGTCGCGCTGCGCGCCGTGACGACGGACGACTTCATGACAGCGGAATGGACGCGGTTGCCGTATGATGTGCTCGAGCGCGCCAGCAGCCGCATTACAAATGAAGTGCGCGGGGTCAGCCGCGTGGCCTACGACGTCACGTCGAAGCCGCCGGCAACCGTAGAGTGGGAATAAGGAGGCGCAAAAAGCATGACGAAATACATCTTCGTGACCGGCGGCGTGGTCTCCGGTCTGGGTAAAGGCATTACGGCCGCGTCGCTCGGACGGCTTATGAAAGCGCGGGGCCTTAAGGTCGCGGCACAGAAGCTCGACCCGTATATCAACGTCGACCCCGGCACCATGAGCCCGTATCAGCACGGCGAGGTGTACGTGACCGAGGACGGCGCGGAAACCGACCTCGACCTCGGACACTATGAACGCTTCATCGACGAGGATCTGAATAAATACTCAAACCTGACCACGGGCAAGGTCTATTGGAACGTGCTGAACAAAGAACGCCGCGGCGAATACCTCGGCTCGACCGTGCAGGTCATTCCGCATATCACGAACGAGATCAAGGAGTTCGTGTACCGCGTCGGCAAAAAGACGAACGCCGACGTCGTCATCACGGAGATCGGCGGCACGATCGGCGACATCGAAAGTCAGCCGTTTCTCGAAGCGGTGCGGCAGATCTCGCTCGAGGTCGGGCAGGAGAACAGCCTGTTCATCCACGTCACGCTCGTGCCGTATCTGCACGGCTCGGAGGAACATAAGTCCAAGCCCACGCAGCATTCCGTCAAGGAGCTGCAGGGGATGGGCATCCGCCCGAATATCATCGTGCTGCGATGCGACGAACCGCTGGAGGAATCCATTTTCCAGAAGATCTCCCTGTTCTGCAACGTCAAGCGCGACTGCGTGATCGAAAACATTACGCTGCCGTATTTGTACGAAGCACCGCTGATGCTCGAAAAATCGAACTTCTCCGCCGTCGTCTGCCGCGAGCTTGGACTTAAGACGCCCGAGCCCGATTTGTCCGACTGGACAAAAATGGTTGAGCGCATCCACGCACGCGAACGCACGGTGCATATCGCGTTGGTTGGCAAATACGTCGGACTGCACGACGCGTATCTGTCCGTCGCGGAGGCGCTGCATCATGCGGGCTACGCGCTGTACGCGGACGTCAAAATCGACTGGATCGACTCCGAAACGCTCACGGCGGACAACATCGCCGAACAGCTCGGCAGTGCGGACGGAATCATCGTCCCCGGAGGCTTCGGCAGCCGCGGCATCGACGGCATGATCCTCGCCGCGCAGTACGCGCGCGAGAACGACGTGCCGTACTTCGGGATCTGTCTCGGGATGCAGATCGCCGTGATCGAATATGCGCGTCACGTCGCGGGGATCGCTCACGCGCATTCCGGCGAATTCGACGAGCAGTGCGCGGACAAGGTGATCGACTTCATGCCAGGCCAGAGCGACGAGATCGACAAGGGCGGTACGCTGAGGCTCGGCGCCTATCCGTGCGTGATCGCGCCTGATACGACGATGAAGCGCTGTTACAAAGCGGAGATTATTTCCGAGCGGCACCGTCACCGTTATGAATTCAACAATACATACCGCACTGTTCTGCAGCGCGCGGGCTTGACGCTCAGCGGCATATCGCCGGACGGGCGTCTGGTGGAAACGGTGGAGCTCAGCGACCGGCCGTTCTTCGTCGGCGTGCAGTACCATCCGGAATTCAAGAGCCGTCCGAATAAACCGCATCCGCTGTTCCTGGGATTTGTGGAGGCTGCCTGTTCGCGTGCATAACCGTGCATAACGGAGGAAGTAAAACATGACTGAATCGCTTTTATCGACCATACAGCAAGCCGTCGGCACGCAGGTGTTCGCCGTTTGGTTTTTGATCGGGACCGCGCTCGTGTTCTGGATGCAGGCGGGCTTCGCCATGGTGGAGGCCGGCTTTACCCGCGCGAAAAACACCGGCAACATCATCATGAAAAACCTGATGGACTTCTGCATCGGCACCGTCGTTTTCATCGTGATCGGTTTCGGCCTTCTGATGGGCGAGGACGTCGTCGGTCTGATCGGCAAGCCCGGCTTCGATCTGTTTACGGCGTATGCGGATTTCGACTTTTCCAACTTCGTTTTCAATCTCGTTTTCTGCGCCACAACGGCGACGATCGTTTCGGGCGCGATGGCGGAACGCACGAAGTTTTTGTCCTACTGTATTTATTCCGGCGTCATTTCGGCGCTGATCTATCCGATCGAAGCACATTGGATCTGGGGCGGCGGCTGGCTGTCAGGGCTCGGCTTTCATGACTTTGCCGGTTCCTGTGCAATCCACATGGTCGGCGGTATTTCCGCGCTGATCGGCGCCAAGATCCTCGGCCCGCGCATCGGCAAGTTCACACACGAGAGCAACACCGTAAAAGTCCATGCGTTCCCCGGACATAATATCGCGCTCGGTGCGCTGGGTGTGTTTATCCTGTGGCTTGGCTGGTACGGATTCAACGGCGCGGCCGCAAAGTCCGTGCCGCAGCTCGGCTCCGTTTTTCTGACGACCACGATCGCACCATCGATCGCCACCGTCGTTTGCATGATCTTCACATGGATCAAGTACGGCAAGCCCGACGTTTCCATGTGCCTGAATGCTTCGCTCGCCGGACTCGTGGCGATTACCGCGGGCTGTGATGTGACGGACGCTTTCGGCGCGATCTGCATCGGCGCGGTCGCCGGTTTGCTCGTCGTGTTCGGCGTATGGCTGCTCGACCACAAGCTGCATATCGACGATCCCGTCGGCGCGGTTGCCGTACACTGCATGAACGGCGTGTGGGGCACGCTTGCCGTCGGCCTGTTTGCCACGGACGCCGCGCCCGGCTATGCGATCGCCGACGCCTCCGGCAGCACGATGACCGGCCTGTTTTACGGCGGCGGTTTCAGACTGCTTTCGTTGCAGCTTCTCGGTTTTGCTTCGGTCGCAGCATGGACGGCCGTAACGATTACGTGCACGTTTATCCTGATAAAAAAGATCGTCGGACTGCGCGCCTCCAAGGAAGAAGAGCTTGTCGGCCTCGACCGTACGGAGCACGGACTTCCCTCGGCATACGCCGGGTTCTCCATGCTGCCCGAAACCATTGAAGCGGAGGACGCGCCCGTTTTCGTCGCCGGCGACGTTCCGGAAGCCGAGGCTGTGCCGGTCAAGAAGATGCCGGCCTTTACGGAAGGCAGTCCGAAGCTCACCAAAATTGAAATCGTCTGCAAGGAAGCGCGTCTGGAAGCGCTCAAAAGCGCGATGCTCTCCATTGGGATCACCGGCATGACGGTATCCCATGTGCTCGGCTGCGGCGTGCAGAAGGGCACGCCTGAGTATTATCGCGGCGTGCAGGTGGAAGCGACGCTGCTGCCGAAGGTGCAGGTCGATATCGTCGTCAGCAAAGTGCCTGTCCGCGCGGTGATCGAAACGGCCAAGAAAGTGCTGTATACCGGACACATCGGCGACGGAAAGATCTTTGTTTACGACGTTGAAAACGTCATCAAAGTCCGCACGGGCGAAGAAGGCTTTGACGCTTTACAGGACGTGGAATAAGACGGACTAAGATCGGGGGAAGAGCATGGCAATTCATGAGGAATGCGGCGTGTTCGGCGTATTTGCCGACCGCCCGACAGACGCCGCGCATCTTTGTTACTACGGGCTGTACGCGCTGCAGCACCGCGGGCAGGAGAGCTGCGGGATCGTCGTGAACGACGACGGCGTGTTCGTCTCGCATAAGGATACGGGGCTTGTGTCCGAAGTCTTTTCGGAAAAGACGCTCGCGTCGTTCCCCGTATCGTCCATGGCTGTGGCGCATACGCGCTACGGCACGACGGGCGGCGCGAGCCGCGTCAACTGCCAGCCGATCGAGGTCAACCATCAAAAGGGAAGGATGGCGCTCGCGCACAACGGCAATCTGTCGAACGCCGCGTTGCTGCGCAGCGAACTGGAGCTGTCCGGCGCGATCTTCCACACGACGAGCGACACAGAGACGATCGCCTATATCGTCACGCGCGAACGATTACGGATGCCGTCCATCGAGGACGCGCTCAGCCGCGCGATGGACACGCTCGACGGCGCGTATTCTCTGGTGCTGATGAGCCCGCAGAAGCTGATCTGCGCGCGCGACAGCCACGGCTTCCGTCCGCTGTGCTTCGGCAAAACGCAGGACGGCGTGTATATCGTCGCGTCCGAAAGCTGCGCGATCCACGCGGTCGGCGGCGAAGTGATCCGCGACGTGGAGCCGGGCGAGATCCTGATCTTCACAAAAAGCGGCGTCGTATCCCGTCGGGAGCACTGCCGCCAAGCAGACAAGAAAACGTGTATTTTTGAATATATTTATTTTGCCCGTCCCGACTCCGTGATCGACGGCGTATCCGTACACGCGTCGCGGATACGCGCAGGCGAAATATTGGCAAACACGCATCCCGTCCAGGCGGACGTGGTGATCGGCGTACCGGATTCCGGACTCGACGCCGCGCTCGGCTACAGCCGCGCATCCGGTATCCCGTACGAAATAGGTCTTGTCAAAAACAAATACATCGGCCGCACCTTTATCGCGCCGTCGGGCAGAGCGGATCAGGTCAAGATCAAGCTGTCCGCGATCGAACCCGCCGTGCGGGATAAACGCGTCGTGCTGATCGACGACTCCATCGTGCGCGGCACGACCAGTGCGCGGATCGTGCGGCTGCTGCGGGAAGCGGGCGCGCGCGAGGTGCATATGCGCGTATGCGCGCCGCCGTTCCTGCATCCGTGCTATTACGGCACGGACATCGACTCCGAGGAGCATCTGATCGCGAGCCGTCTTACCGTGCCGCAGATCGCGGCGCAGATCGGCGCGGACTCGCTCGGTTATCTGCCGACCGAGGCGCTGTGCGAACTGTGCAGCGGCGGCTACTGCGGCGCGTGCTTCACAGGCGACTACCCGACGGCGATTCCGACGGGCGAACGCAAGAACCGATATGAACGGAGATTGTCTGAAATATAGGAGATGAAACAGAATGCACTTTACAAAAATGCATGGCTTGGGAAACGACTATCTGTATGTGTTCGGCGAGGTACCGGACGATATTGCCGCGTTGTCCGTTCGACTGTCCGACCGCCATTTCGGCGCCGGCTCGGACGGTATGATCTATATTTCGCATTCCGACGTCGCCGATTTCAAAATGCGCATTTTCAACGCCGACGGCAGCGAAGCGATGATGTGCGGCAACGGTATCCGCTGTGTGGGCAAATATGTGTATGACAAAGGATATACGGACAATACGCTTCTGCGCATTGAAACGCTGTCCGGGATCAAGGAGCTGGAACTAACCGTTCGACACGGCAAGGTGCAGTATGTCGCGGTGCAGATGGGCAAAGCAGCCGTTCGAGAGGACGACACGTTGCAGATCGGCACGCAGACGTTTGCTTATACGCCCGTGAACGTCGGCAATCCGCACGCGGTCTTTTTCACGGACGACGCCGAAGCCGTCGAGCTGGAGAGTATCGGCCCGCAGATCGAGCATCATCCGGACTTTCCGGACGGCGTGAATGCGGAATTTGTGCAGGTGCTGAGCGATACCGAGCTGCGTATGCGCGTGTGGGAACGCGGCAGCGGTGTGACGATGGCGTGCGGCACCGGTTCCTGTGCGAGCGCGGCCGCCGCCGTGCGCAAGGGCTATTGCAAACAGGGCGAACCGATCGCCGTGCATTTGGACGGCGGGACGCTGCACATCACCGTCGCATCCGACGGCAGCGTGACGATGACCGGCCCCGCCGAAACCGTTTATGAAGGAGAAACCGTATGATCGCACTGAACACGCATTACGCGGACTTGAAGGATTCCTATTTGTTTTACAATATCGCGCAGAAGACTAAAGCGTACGTTGCGGAGAACCCCGGCACGCATCTGCTGCGTCTGGGCATCGGCGACGTATCGCAGCCGCTGTGCCCCGCCGTGATCGACGCGCTGCACGAAGCAGTGAACGATCAGGCACAGAAGGACATGTTCCACGGCTATATGCCGGAATGCGGCGCGCCGTTCCTGCGCGAAACGATCGCGGCGCATTACGTCAAGCGCGGCGTGCAGCTCGCGCCGGACGAAGTGTTCGTCTCAAGCGGCGCGAGCGACGAGCTGGGCGACATTCTCGATCTGTTCGACAAAAGCGCGGCAGCCATGGTGATCGAACCGGCCTATCCCGCGTATGTCGACGCCAACGTCATGGCGGGCAGACGCATCATCCATCTGGCCTCCGGCAGAGAGAACGGCTTCCTTCCGTCGCCGGACGACAGCATCGACGCAGACATTCTGTATATCTGCTCGCCCAACAACCCGACCGGCGCGGTCTTTTCGCGCGAACAATTACAGGCATGGGTGGACTTCGCCAACCAGCGCGGCGCGGTGATCCTGTTCGACGCGGCGTATGAAGCCTATATCGAAGACGAAACGCTGCCGCACAGCATATTTGAACTTGACGGCGCGCGCACCTGTGCGATCGAGATCTGCTCGCTGTCCAAGACGGCGGGCTTTACGGGTACGCGTCTCGGCTATACCGTGATCCCGAAAGACCTGACGCGCGACGGACTGAACCTGGGCGCCATGTGGGTGCGCAATCGCACAACAAAAACCAACGGTGTCTCGTACATCCTGCAAAAAGGCGGCGCGGCGGCGTTCACCGACGAAGGACGCGCGCAGATCAAGCAGCAGATCGCACTCTACAAGCGCAACGCGAAAACGCTGACCGACGCGCTCGACAAGATCAGTCTGTGGTACTGCGGCGGCCATAACGCACCGTACGTCTGGCTGCATTGCCCGAACGACATGGACAGCTGGAGCTTTTTCGACTTTCTGCTGCGCAAGGCGCAGATCGTCGGCACGCCCGGCGCCGGCTTCGGCGCATGCGGCGAGGGCTTCTTCCGCTTCTCCACCTTCGGCGATCCCGCCGACACCGCGGAGGCCGCCCGGAGATTGATTGCCTTGCTGCAGTGATGGTGTTTATGCCGTGCATACACAAGTCATGGATTGGAGAGACGCTTCGCTGTCAGGTCAAGGTATGGTATCGCCATATTATCTTCACGAAAGAACACAGCTGCAGAAAATGCGACGCTGAGAGCATTGTCCCGGCGCCGCATACGTTACTTATCGGAAGCGGATCTCTTTGCGGCGCGTATGGCGTCACTTCTGATGACAGGCGCCGCGCATCGCGCAGTGCGCGCAGCCCGCGCCGCAGGAAGACTTGCCTTTCTTTTTATCCTTCCGGAGCTTTACGATGATCCCGACCACAATGAGCGTCAGCACCAGAACGATCAGGATCGTGCCTAAATTCGCTGTCAGCCATGAGAACATAGGATCGCTTCCTTTCGATCAGACTTTCTTGGTCAGCTTCGTCGCTTCGGTATACTTGCGGAAGAACAGCATATAGACCATGCCGGCGATCAGCGCCAGCGCGCAGATAAAGCCGATCACGTTGAAATTGCCGGTGAACGCGCCGCCGATCTGGTTGATGCACAGCGACACAGCGTAGGCGAAACCGCACTGATAGGCGATCGCGAACCACGTCCATTTGGCGTTGTTCATCTCGCGCTTGATCGCGCCGATCGCCGCAAAGCACGGCGCGCACAGGAGGTTGAATACGAGGAACGAGAAGCCGGTCACGCCGGTGAACGCCTGATGCAGCGCCTGCCATGCCGTCAGTTCCCCGCCGCCGTACAGGATGCCCATGGTACCGACGATGTTTTCTTTCGCGACAAGGCCTGTGATGGACGCGACGGCCGCCTGCCATGTGCCCCAGCCGAGCGGCGCGAAGATCCACGCGATCACGCTGCCGATGCGCGCGAGGATGGAGAGGTCAAGCTCGTCCTCCGCAAGCATCCGGAAGCCGTCCTCCGCAAAGCCGAAGTACGACGTGAACCAGACGAGGATCGTGGACAGCAGGATGATCGTGCCGGCCTTTTTGATGAACGACCAGCCGCGCTCCCACATCGAGCGCAGCACGTTGCCGACTGTCGGCCAGTGGTACGTGGGCAGCTCCATGACGAACGGCGCCGGATCGCCCGCGAACATCTTCGTCTTCTTGAGCATGATGCCGGACACGACGATCGCCGCCATGCCGATGAAATACGCGGACGTGGAGATCCACGCCGAGCCGCCGAAGATCGCGCCGGCGATCATCGCGATGAACGGCACCTTCGCGCCGCAGGGGATAAAGGTCGTCGTCATGATCGTCATGCGGCGGTCGCGCTCGTTTTCGATGGTGCGGCTCGCCATGATGCCGGGAACGCCGCAGCCCACGCCGATGAGCATCGGGATAAAGGATTTGCCGGACAGACCGAATTTGCGGAAGATACGGTCGAGCACGAACGCGATACGCGCCATGTAGCCGCATGCTTCGAGGAACGCCAGCATCAGGAACAGCACCAGCATCTGCGGCACGAAGCCCAGCACCGCGCCGACGCCCGCGACGATACCGTCGAGGATCAGTCCCTGCAGCCATTCGGCGGCATTCGCTTTTTCAAGGAGATTGCCCACGAGTACCGGCACGCCGGGTACCCACACGCCGTAGTCGGCGGGGTCGGGCGCGTCAAAGCCGTTTGCGGTGAAATACTCCTTCGCCTCAACAAACGTCATACCGACGGTTTCTTCCTCGTCCGCATCCGCCGGGATCTCGTCGTAATACGCATTCAGCGTGCTGATTTCCAGCGTCTCTTCGTCTTCCACATCCACTGCGGCGGTCTTTTCCGCGGGGACAAACGACGCAAGCTCCGCTTTGGCGGCGTCTTCGTCAAAGTCCTCTGCCTCCGGGTCGATCTCCACGAACGCCTGCGCCGCGTTCAGCGCCGTGTTGTATTCTTCGTCGACCTCTTCATACGCGCTGCTGCCGATGCCGAACAGATGCCAGCCGTCGCCGAACAGGCCGTCGTTCGCCCAATCCGTTGCCGGCGCACCGACAGCGACCATCGCGATCCAGTACACGAGGAACATCACGACCGCGAAGATCGGCAGACCCAGCCAGCGGTTCGTGACAACCTTGTCGATCTTGTCGGACGTCGACAGGCCGCCCTTGTTCTTCTTTTTATAACACGCCTTGATGACCTCGGCGATGTAGATGTACCGCTCGTTGGTGATGATGCTTTCCGCGTCGTCGTCCAGCTCCTGCTCCGCCGCGGCAATATCTTTTTCAATGTGCGACAGCGTATCCGCCGGGATATGGAGCTGCTCGAGCACCTTGTCGTCGCGCTCGAAAATCTTGATCGCGTACCATCTTTGCTGCTCCTCCGGCAGATCGTGCACGACGGCTTCCTCGATGTGCGCGAGCGCATGCTCCACCGCGCCGGAAAACGTATGCATCGGCACCGTCTTCGCGTTCTTTGCCGCCGCGATCGCGGCTTCGGCAGCCTCGAGAACGCCGTCGCCTTTCAGCGCGGAGATCTCCACCGCCTTGCAGCCGAGCTGCTTGCCGAGCGCCGCCGTGTCGATCCGGTCGCCGTTCTTGCGCACGACGTCCATCATGTTGATCGCGAGCACCACCGGGATGCCCAGCTCGGTCAGCTGCGTCGTCAGGTAGAGATTGCGTTCGAGATTCGTGCCGTCGATGATGTTCAATATCGCGTCGGGGCGCTCGCCGATCAGGTAGTTTCGCGCGACGACTTCCTCGAGCGTGTAGGGGGAGAGCGAGTAGATGCCCGGCAGGTCGGTGATCGTCACGTCGTCGTGCTTCTTCAGCTTGCCCTCCTTTTTCTCCACCGTCACGCCCGGCCAGTTGCCGACGAACTGGTTGGAGCCGGTCAGCGCGTTGAACAGCGTCGTTTTGCCGCTGTTCGGGTTGCCTGCTAAAGCGATACGTATATTCATGATTGTTTCTTCCTTTCTGCAAAGATGCTCCTGCTGCGGTTAGCGAGCGCTAACCGTTGTGCAAAAAAAATAACGGTCGGTCATTCCACTTCGATCATTTCCGCGTCCGCCTTGCGGATCGACAGCTCGTAGTTCCGCACCGTGACCTCGATCGGATCGCCAAGCGGCGCGACCTTGCGGATGTAAACGGGGGTGTGCTTGGTGATCCCCATGTCCATGATGCGGCGTTTGACCGCGCCCTCGCCGTGCAGCTTCACGACCGTGACCATTTCGCCGATGGCGGCGTCTCTGAGTGTTTTCATTGCTTGTTCCTCCTCAAAATATTATACCATGATTTTTCTGGCGAGCGCTTCATCGACAGCCACGCGGCTCTCCTTGACCTTCACGATCAGGTTGCCGCCGAGCGTACTCACGATGCACACCTCGCCGCCGACGTTGAAGCCGAGCGTCTCCAGATGCTGTCTGACGTCCGGACTCCCGCCGATCTTTTTGATGATCTGGGGCTGGCCGGTTTCGGCCATACTGAGCGGTAGCATATCTTTTCCTCCCTGTCGCCGGTTCTTCTTGATTAGCAGCCGCTAACCTGCGGGCTTAAAAATACGGTTAGCATCCCCTAACCTCTATTTATTATAGTTAGCAATCGCTAATATGTCAAGCGTTTTTTTACTTTTTTATTTATGCCTATTTTCATTTTTGTTTGACTGTTGATTTATCGGGCATTTTATGGTATTCTGAAACAAAACGAGAACGGAGGGTTCGTTATGGCATTATATGAATCCGGAGAAATGTATTTGGAAACCATATATATTCTTTCACAGCAATCGTCCGCCGTTCGCAGTATCGACGTCGGCGATTACATGGGGTATTCCAAACCTTCCGTCAGCCGCGCCGTCGGTCTGCTGCGCAAAGCCGATCTGATCCGCATGGACGACAGCGGATACATCCATCTCACGAAAGCCGGCGAGGAAAAAGCAAAACAGATCTATGAGCGCCACAGAGTGCTGACCGAAATGTTCATGAACCTCGGCGTGGACGAGCAGACCGCTTCCGAAGACGCTTGCCGGATCGAGCACTACATCAGCGAAAAAACCTTCGACGCCATCAAAGCTCACATGGAAAAATACCTCGTATAACCGCATAGAAAAGCAGAAGGGGCTGTCGCATTTAGCGAAGAGCGAAAAGAATAGAAAAGAAGGGGCATTTCTTTCGGGAATCATCTGGAGAAAAGCTCCATTTTTCATTCTAAAATCGAAGAATCGGTTGTGAGTTATGATTCTTTTCTCGCCGTTTTTTCGCCCTTGACGTATCTGTATACGCCTGGCGGACGAAGAAAACGGCGTCTTCATCTAAATGCGACAGCCCCTTTGTTGTTTCAGCGCTTATTTAAAGAGATCACGGAAGAAGACGTACACCTTGTCGTAGAGTGTGCGGATGCTGTACAGCTTCACGTCCACGAAATTGCCCCGGCGCAGCAGCGCATCGGTGAACAAGATGTGCGTTTCGTACTTGTCCGTGTCGTTCCTGTCGATCGTGATCACACGGAATCCCCTGTGCTGATCGTTGTAGGAATGGAACGTGCAGCCCTGCGAGGACACAAGATCAATGCCTTCGTACGGCACGATATAGTTGTTGACGTGGTCGTGGCCGACAAAGACCGCCTGGACGTCGCCCTGCTGCAGCATGGCGTCGATCTCGGCGTATGCCGGTCTGCACGCAGTGCTGGGCGGACACGGCGTTTCGCTCAGCCAGTTGATCTCGGGGTCAGTCCCGTCGGGGAGCGTATAATACTTTCCGCCGTGTTCGACCGCGCCGGACGTGCCGGACGGGACTTCCTTGAGCGCGTCGAAGATCTGGACGGGAATGATGTGCTGGAACGCGATGGACGGTACAACTTCGCCGCCGTTCGCCTCTTTCAGCGCGTTCGACGTTTCGACGTACCAATCGAGCTGCTCGGGCAGCACGTAGCTGTAGCCGCCGTACTGCGGATCGGGATTGTACGTGCCGGAGTCGAAGCACCAGACGTTGTAGGCAACCTTGTCGCTGTTCGCGGATTCATAGACCGGAATGTTGTACGTGCCGGCATTCAGCGTGCTGTTGTCGCCGACCTTCAATTCCGCCACGACGCCCGCGCAGCCGATGAAGCAGGAATAGCTCTCGTACACCTCGATCTGTTCGAGCTTGGTCAGCGGCGTTTTTTCGTCGTCGTGGTTGCCGAACACCATGGCGACCGGCACGCCGAGACGCTCGAACACGTCCATCACGTCGCGGATCGCTTTTTTGGCGAGCGCCTTGGTGCGGCAGGAAGGGCCGGAAATGTTGTCGCCGGTCAGCACGATCAGATCGGGCTGCGCCTGTTGTACGGTATAGACGATCGATCGCTTGCAGAAATAGGAAAGAAACGCGTCGTCCTGGACATCGGCGACCTGCAGGATGGTGAGCTTGCCGTCCTCACCGAAGGCAATGTGCGCTTTTTCCGCAGGCGTCTGCGCATCCGTCCCGAACGCCGGAACGGCCAGCAATGCCGCCAGCATCAAACTCATGAAGATGGCCAGACACTTTTTCATCAAAATCAAACTTCCTTTATATGATTTCGGTTAGCGTCCGCTAACCATTAAGCAGTATACACCGCATGTCGGCTGTTGTCAAGAAAAAATGCAAAAAGGGGATTGACAACTCCAGGTATATTTGATACAATATAATCGTACAAAACATAAAGGAGGCGGCACGATGGAGCAATATGATTATCACGAAGCCATGAAGCTTTCCAATCAGTTGTGTTTCCCGCTCTATGCTGCGTCAAGAAACGTGATCGGTCTGTACACGCCCTATTTGAAACCGTTGGGGCTGACCTATACGCAGTACATCGTCTTTCTGGCGCTATGGGAAAAAGATGGTATCCCGGTCGGGGAACTCTGCGAAAAGTTGATGCTGGACAACGGTACGCTGTCGCCCTTGCTCAAAAAAATGCAGAAGGAAGGGTATATCGAAAGAACGCGCAGCGAAAAGGACGACCGCGTCGTCGTGATCACACTGACCGAAACGGGACGCGCGTTGCAGGAGAAAGCCAAAGACGTTCCCGCCAAGGTCGCAGGCTGCGTCGATCTGCCGCCGGAAAAAGCGCAAATGCTGTACACGCTTTTATATGAACTGCTGGATAGCCGAAAAACAAAACAGAAAGGAGCAACGCAAAATGAAAACCGTTTATGATTTCACAGTCAGGGACAGAAAAGGGAATGAGGTGGCTCTGCGCGAATACGCGGGCAAAGTGCTGCTGATCGTCAACACGGCGACGGGATGCGGATTCACACCGCACTACGAGCCGCTGGAGGGGATGTACAAGGAATTCAAAGCGCAGGGATTTGAGATCCTCGACTTCCCGTGCAACCAGTTTGCCAATCAGGCGCCGGGATCGGAAGACGAGATCCACGAGTTCTGCACGCTGAAGTTCGGAACGGAGTTTCCGCAGTTTGCCAAGATAGACGTCAACGGCGAAAACGCCGACCCGTTATTCGCGTTCCTTGCAACGGAAAAACCGTTCGCCGGATTCGGCAAGGGCCTGAAGAACGCCGCGCTGAACAAGTTCACCGAAATGAACAACAAGAAGTTCGGCGACAAGGCGTATATCAAATGGAACTTCACGAAGTTTCTGATCGGCCGCGAGGGCAACGTCATCGCGCGGTTTGAACCGACGACGGATATGAAAGACGTCAGAGAAGCCGTCGCCGCCGCGCTGTAAACATCACCGATCAAGGAGGAACAGATTATGAGAGTAGCTGTCCGATACTACACAAAAACAGGCAATACGAAACGTCTTGCGCAGGCTGTCGCAAGCGCTGTAAACGCGCAGGCGCAGCCGATCAGCGTTCCCGTTGACGAACCGGTCGATATCCTCTTTCTCGGCAATTCCTACTACGCGTTCAGCATCGACCCGGAGGTTCGGGATTTCATTCGTTCTCTGGACAAAGAGAAAGTCGGCCGTATCGTCAATTTCGGTTCGGCCGCCATGCTCAACTCTACCTGGAAGAAAGTGAAAGCGGAGGCGGACAAAGTCGGAATACCCATGGATACGCGGGAATTCCACTGTAAAGGCGAGTTCAAGGGCCTGCACAAAGGCAGACCGAACGAAGCGGACATGGATGCGGCTGCCGCGTTTGCAAAAAGCCTCTTAAACGGGTAACGGCGACAGAATAAACCGTGATGCGCCTCATCCAATGAAATCATAAACGGGAGAACACGTTATGAAAGCGACAGAATGCATACGGACAAGGAGAAGCGTACGCACCTTCAACGGAGAACCTCTGCGCGCAGATGACGCACAAAAGATCATGGCGTTTGCTGAAACAGCAGGAAATCCGTACGGCCTTCCGATCACATGGGAATTGCTGGACGCGAAGAAAACCGGTCTGTCCAGTCCGGTGATCGTCGGCGAGGATACGTATATCGCAGGGAAAATGCGTCGTATGCCGCATGCGGAGGAAGCGTTCGGGTATTCGTTCGAGCAGATCGTGCTGTTTGCCGAATCCATAGGCGTCGGCACCACATGGATCGCCGGAACGATGGATCGTTCCGCGTTTGAAAAGGCAGTCTCTCTCGAAACCGGCGAAGTGATGCCCTGCGTCAGTCCGCTCGGTTACCCCGCAGAAAAAATGTCTCTGCGGGAAAACATGATGCGCAAAGGCGTGAAAGCGGACAGCCGTTTTCCCTTCTCCGATCTGTTCTTTGACGGATCGTTTGACAAGCCGCTTCCGGCGGAACGCGCCGGGCAATGGCAGATCGCGCTGGAAGCAGTTCGGCTCGCGCCGTCCGCCGTCAACAAGCAGCCGTGGCGCGCGGTCGTCTGCGGCGATCGCGTACACTTTTATGAAACGCGCGGCAAAGTCCGCGTCAATGTGGATTGGGATATTCAGCGGATCGACATAGGGATCGCCATGTGCCATTTTGCGCTTGCCGCCGAAGAATGTCATATCCCGGTCTCTTTCCTTTTGGAGGATCCCGGTCTTGCCGTGCCTGCGAACACGGTATATATAGCGACCTGCGCGGTCGGGTAAGAAAGAGGTGTTTCCGATTTGAATATCCAGCGGTATATGACGCGCGGCGTTGTGCGGGTCGTGACCGACTCGCTGCGCGCGACGGCAAAAAATGAGCGGGAAAGCGCGTTCATGCGTTCGTTCGCCAAAGCGTCCCGCGCCGCGTCGAAGAAGCGGTATGCTGCGGAACGAAACGGGGAGCACATCCCGCCGTTTTTGATCGCCAGCATCACCAGCGCATGCAATCTGCACTGCGCGGGCTGCTATTCGCGCAGCAACAACGCCTGCTGCGACGCACATCCCGTCGATCAACTGACCGCCGCAGAATGGGATCGGATCTTTAGGGAGGCGGAGGAACTGGGGATCAGTTTCATTCTGCTGGCGGGCGGCGAGCCCCTGATGCGGTATGACGTGCTGCAGGAAGCGGCGAAGCACAGCGGCATCCTGTTTCCGATCTTCACAAACGGCACGTTTCTGCACGAGAAGTATCTGGACTATCTGGACGCGCACCGCAATCTGCTGCCGATCATCAGCATCGAGGGCGACGAGGCCGTCACAGACGCCCGCCGCGGCGACGGCGTTTACCGGAAGGTGACGGACGCCATGCAGAGCATTCGGGATCGCGGCATGATCTTCGGCGCGTCCGTGACCGTGACAACAGAGAATATCGACGAGGTTTACTCCGACGCTTTTCTGGATTCGCTCAGCGACCTCGGCTGCAAGGCGGTCATCTACGTCGAGTATGTGCCGGTTACCGAGGAGAGCCGACATCTTGCGCCGACGGAACCGGAGCAAAGCCGCATGCGAAAAGCTGTACGGCGGCTGCGGCGTACCAGACGGGGCATGGTGTTTATCGCATTCCCCGGCGACGAGAAAAGCTCCGGCGGATGCGTAGCCGCAGGCAGAGGATTCTTCCATATCAACTCCCACGGCGGCGCGGAACCCTGCCCGTTTTCGCCGTACTCGGACCGCAACGTGCGGGACACTTCGCTGCGCGAAGCGCTGCGTTCGCCGTTGTTCCGCACGCTGCAGACGGAAGGTCTGCTCAAAGACGACCACGTCGGCGGCTGCACGCTGTATATGCACAGGGACCGTGTCGAAGAGATCGTAAACGCGGCAAAATAACGAAATAAACTACCGCCGTCCGGTCGGAACGCGCAGGGCTGCATCGAACGATCGCGGCGCACGCCTTGTTGGATCGTGTTTCGTCTGTCTGCATAAAAAGGAGCTGTCGCATTTAGCGAAGAACGAAAAGAAATAATCAAGAAGGGGCTTTTCTTCCGGCGTTGTGAACCGCACCCCGTCAAGAGGACAAAGAAATAATTAACAAAATATTCACAACGCGATGCGTTGTGGCACCGCAGATTCCGGTTGAAATTTTGAGGATTTCAACCGGAATTTGCGGTCTCTTATGCCGCTTTATACAACT
>JAFSYP010000037.1 GCA_017449935.1 Clostridia bacterium | reverse complement strand
TTCTTGCAGTAAATTCTGCTCGTTGACGCAGGACATCAGTCCCTGCACCGTCGGAAAGTGTTCCGATTGATACCTTATTCCCTTTGCTTCCCGTTCCATTGGCTTCCGGCCTCCCGTGCCGCCTCTGCTTCTGCGCAGGGACGCGCATCGCGCGTCCGCTGCGCCGCCGTAAATGGCGTGTTATTTCGCGGACGGCCAATGGCCGTCTACGGCGGCGGTCCCGTTTTTTGCACACGTTCCCGGCGTTGTCACCGCGTGTGCAGCGCGGCGATCAAAACAGTCCGCAGAGCAGCACGATCGACAGCGCGCCGGCGATCAGGCCGATCCACTGCTTTTTGGTAAACTTCTCCTTCCAGACGACCAACCCAATGATCAGCGTGATGAAGATCGCCACGCCGTTCACGAGCGGAAAGAACACGATCGAATCCATCGCGCCGGCAAGATAGGTGTTGATCTGGTTGCAGACGCCGATCCCGACGCCGCTCATCAGGACACAGACGACGGATTTGCGCCGAAGCTCCGGCCGCAGCGCGGTCAGCGGCGCCTTTTTGACGCGCAGATAAATCAAAGTCAGCACAGCCGAGAAAACGGCGTACACCGCGAAGGCGATCAGCAGGAACATCCCCAACTGCCCCTTCTGCGGAGAATTCTGGTGTACCTTCTGCAGCACGCCGACCGCGCCGTTAAACAGGAACGCACCCAGACACAGCGCCAGCCAGCGAAAAGACATCGCGCGCGTATCGTTCTTTTTGTCCATCGCGAAAACGAAGGACAGCAGCATCAGCGCGACGCCGCCGTACTGCCCCGCCGTCACCGGCTCGCCGTACAAGACCATGCCGGACAGCGCGGGGATCACCATGGCACAGAATACGATCGTGTTCGTGTACGACAGCGGCCCCGTCTGCAGCGCCATCATGTTCAGCAGCGTGAACACTGCCGTCGCCAGTCCGTACGCCGCGCCCATCCACACGGTGTACGCCCCCGGTACGCAAAGCTCTTTTTTGAACAGGCTGATGATCGCGAGCGTCGCCAGCGACAAAAACGCCGACGCCGTATTGAACGCGTACAGATCGCCGGCGTGCGACGTGCATTTTTTGCTGAAATCGTTGCGCGCGACCGCACACGCAAATACGCTCGACACGATCGTCACAGCCAGCAGGAGATAGTTCAGCATCGTTCTCCCTCCGTTTCCCGAAAAGGTTCCCGTCCATTATAGCAAATCCGCCGCGTTTTGCAAGAGGACGGCAGAAAAACGGCGCTGTACAAATCCCGCCGGATGTGATATAGTGGAATAGTAAAATGATACTTTGCGCCGTACACCCGGCGCGGAAAGGAAATCCGAAAGCGTGAAAAGCCTTCTGCTGAAGATCTGGAACTTCCTCTACGACGCGCGCAAGTCGCTCGCGGAACGGTTCTGGTATGTATTCGATTTCTTTTACCGCAGCTTCACGACCTGCCCGAAGGTCGCCGGCGTGGAGGAGACCGTCTGCGCGATCCGCGATCACGGGTATTCCTTCGCCCGTTTCGGCGACGGGGAGATCAAGCTGGTCGCCGGCAAGGATATTTCCTTCCAGGTCGCGACGCCGCTCGCCGTCCGCAAGCTGCGCGAAACGCTGCACAGCGACGACGACGGTCTTCTGATCGGCGTGGCCGATATTTTCGGCGACCGCAGCCGGTATACGGACAGCGCCAACCGGTATTGGAAAAAGCATCTGTCCCGATACAGGCGCGTCTGGTACAAATACCTGCGGCGGGACAAAAGGTACTACAATGCATCCGTGACGCGGCAGTATATCACGCTGCGCGATCCGTCGGAAAGCGAAAAGATCTTTTCCCTGTTCAAACAGGTATGGCATGACCGGGACGTCGTACTGATCGAGGGCGAGAAAAGCCGTCTGGGCATCGGCAACGATCTGCTGGACGGCGCGCGCTCCGTACGCCGGATCCTCGGCCCCGCCGCGCAGGCGTTTTCCGAATATGACAAGCTGCTGGAAACCGCCTGCACATTGGAAAAGGACGTTCTGTTTCTGATCGCGCTCGGTCCCTGCGCAACGGCGCTCGCGCGCGATCTGCATCTGCGCGGCTATCAGGCGGTCGACGTCGGGCATATCGACGTCGAGTATGAATGGATGAAAATGGGCGCGAAAAGCAGAACGCCGCTGAAAAACAAACTGGTCTACGAGGCAGGCGGCGCCGTGATCGGGGACGTGTCGGACACGCGGTACACGTCGCAGATCATCGCCCGGATCGTTTAGGAGGCGGGATATGAAAGAAAAACTGAAAGCCTTTCTTCGGCTCGCGCCGACCGTCGTGCTCCAGTTCCTGCAAAGCCTCGCGCTGCGCATCCGTACCCTGTTCCGCAAAAAGCGGCGTATCGTGCTCATCGGCACGCCGGAATACGGCAATCTCGGCGACCATCTGATCGCTCTGGGCGAGCTGCAGTGGCTGCATGACCATTTCCCGGACGACACGGTGCGGGAGTTCACGCATGAAACGCTGCTGCGTGACCACCGCCTGCGTCTGCTTCGCGCACAGCTGCGCCGGCAGGACATCCTGTTTTTGCAGGGCGGCGGCAATATGAACGACAAATACATGAACTGTGAAATGATCCGGCGGGCCGTGATCCGGCACAGACCGAAAAACAGGATCATCCTTTTCCCGCAGTCCCTCTCCTACGCGCAGACGCCGCAGGCGCAGCAGATCAAAAAAGAGACGGCCGCGCTGTACGACGCGCATCCCGCGCTCACGATCCTCGCCAGAGAAGAAACGAGCTTCAGAACCGCGCAGGAAATGTTCCCGCATCTGCGCACGCTGCTGGTCCCGGACATGGCGGCGTATCTCTTCGGGACCGTCGCGCCGTCGGAGAACGTCCCCAGAAGCGGGATCACGCTGTGCCTGCGCACGGACGCCGAACGGTATTACAGCAGCCGGGAGCTGACAGATCTGTTTCAAACGCTGTCCGAAACGGACGAAGTGCGCGTATCCGGCACCAATCTGTTCCATACGATCCCGATCGCGCAGCGCCCCGCGTATGTGCAGGCGTTCGTCGACATGTTCTCGAAGAGAAAGCTGGTCGTAACGGACCGCTTCCACGGGATCATTTTTGCCGTTCTCGCGCGCACGCCCTGCATCGCGCTGCGGTCCAGCGATCACAAGATCGTCGACGGGTTGATGTGGTTCAGGGATCTGCCGGGCGTATTCTTCGCGGAAACGCCCGAGGATGTGCCGCGGCTGGCGAAGATCGCCTGCGAAATGGGCGCGCAGCCGCAGGCTGATCTCGGCCGTTATTTCACAAAGCTTTACGATGATCTGCAATTGGATCCGGAGGGGAAATAAAATGGATAAAAAAGAAAAAACGCTGTTCACCGTGAACGCGCTGGAAAAAGAATACCCGGACGGCATCTGCTCGCTGGAAGCCGACGACCCCTTTGAGCTGCTGTGCGCAACGCGTCTGTCGGCACAGTGTACCGACGCGCGCGTCAATCTCGTGACGCCCGCGCTGTTCGCCGAGTTCGGCACGCCGGAAAAGATGGCGGCCGCGCCGGTCGAGCGTGTCGAGGAACTGATCCGCTCCTGCGGATTCTATCACACAAAGGCGCGCGATCTGGTCGCCATGGCACAGAAGCTCGTCGCCGAACACGGCGGCCGCGTTCCGGATTCCATCGAAGCGCTGACCGCGCTGCCGGGCGTCGGCCGCAAGACTGCGAACCTCATCTGCGGCGACGTTTACCGTCAGCCGGGCGTCGTGGTCGCGGACACGCACCTGATCCGCATCACGAATCTGCTCGGTCTGGTACAGACCAAAGATCCGTACAAGGTCGAGCTGGCGCTGCGCGACCTGCTGCCGCCGGATAAAAGCAACGACTTCTGTCATCGGTGCGTCCTGCACGGCCGCGCCGTATGTATCGCCCGCAGACCGCAGTGCGCATACTGCTGCCTGCAAAGCGTTTGTGACAGTTTTCGGTAGAGCTTTTCAAACCTGCCGCAGCACAAACTCCGCCAGCGCATAGACGCCCGCGCCGGTCAGCGCCGCGCAGATCAGCGAAAGGATCTGCCGGAGCGTCCGGCTTCGCACCCGCGTTGCCGGCGGTTTTCCGGCGCTGCTCATTATGCCCGCGCGTTCGCGCAGCTTGCCTTCGCTGACCGTGGAATACTCCGGCTTGACCAAAAACAGGATGCGTTCAAAGTATTCGCAGTCCGTTTGTGTGATCTCGACGACCTGGCGGTTGACTCCCTTTATCATGCGCTGTTCCATCCTTTCATCCGACACGTTTTTGGATAGTTTGGCCGCACGGAAAACGATTTATTCGCACAAACGGTTTCCGTTTTTATCCACATTCCGCAGCGCTTTTCTGTGGAAAAACCTGTGGAAAATGTGCATAACTCCGTCCGAAAGGCTTGAAAAACAACCAAAAACTGACGGTGAATAAAAATTTTTCATGCATTTTTCATGCAGAAAAGGAGACGGTCCGAAAATGAAAATCGCTGCGCGTATCGGCTGCGCCGTGCTGGCGCTGGTCATGCTTTTTGTCCTCGTCGAGGCATGGTATTTCCCGCGGTATCGGCGCCGCGGCTTCGACGTTTCGCCCGGCACGCACGACGCGATCCGTCTGATGAGCGCGAACGTGCGCTGCTGGAGCCCGACCGATCTCGGGCGCCGCAGCTGGTTTTTCCGCGCGTCGCTGCTGCTTCGGAATATTGCCGACGCGCAGCCGGACGTCATCGGCTTTCAGGAGGTCACGCGCATCCATTATGCGTATCTGACGGATCATCTGAAAGGCTATGCGAGCGTGCTCGCCTACCGCGACGGCAGTTTCCTTTCCGAAGGATGCCCGATCTTTTACAATACGCAAAAGTTTACCTGTACGGATTCCGGTTCGTTCTGGCTGAGCGAAACGCCGGAAACGTGCAGCAAGGACTGGGGCGCCGCGTTTCCGCGCATCTGTTCCTACGTCCTGCTGCGCGAAATCGATTCCGGCAAAGCGTTCGCAGTTTTCAATACGCACCTTGACCATGTGAGCGATACGGCGCGCATCCGCGGCATCGGCGTGGTGCTGGATAAGCTGCGCGCGTTCGGCGATCTGCCGTGTGTGCTCATGGGCGATCTGAACGCCGGCGAGAACACCGAGACTTACCGCGCGGCGACAGAGCTTTTTGACGACGCAAAATACCGCACCGAAAACCCGCCGAAGGGACCGACCTATCAGAACTGGGGGCAAAAGCCCGACGCGGAAAACATCGACTACTTCCTGATCTCCAAGTCCGGGATCGACGTGCAGGACTACCGGATCGTGACGACCCTGTACGACGGCGTCTATCCCAGCGATCACTTCCCGATCGCGCTGGAGATCAAACTCCTTTAAAAAATACACCGGTTCTGTCCGGAGTTGCTGTAAATACGGCAACTCCGTTTTGCTTTTTCTCCAGAAGCGGAGGGAGCTTTCGCAGCTTCTGCCGGCGGCCGTGTGCAGCGGCCGCCGACAGTTTTTTGAAAGGAGAATCCACTTGCAAATCTTTGACATCCTTTTGGACATGCAGGCGACCGGCTGTCAGCAGACGGTCGGACTGTATCAAGGCGAGAACCGGCTCAGGATGCTCTGCGTCACGCTGCTCGATCACGGCAAAGCCTGCCCCGTCCCGTCGGATTATTCCGCGCATCTGCGGGGCACGAAACCGGACGGCACCACGATCGTGCACACATGCGGTATTCGCGGCGGGCAGATCTTCTATCTTCCCGGCGCGCAGACGACCGCCGCGGCCGGCACGGTACACTGTCAGATCTGCATCTACGGCGCGAACGGCGCGCTGCTCGCCACGCCGGAATTCGACATCGAGGTCGCGCCGTGCGTCGACGCGCAGGAGCTGCCGGAAAGCACGGACGAAAACAACGCGCTGGACATGCAGGCGCTGTCCGCGCTGTCGCTGTCCGAAGACGGGCTGTCCCTGCTGCTGAACGGCGAACCGGTCAGCAAAGAAGTTCGTGTCGTGCAGTCTCTGCCCGAGGACGGCAGAGAAAACGAGATCGTTTATCTCGAATCGGACGGTTTCTTCCGCTGTACGGACGGCGCTTGGGCACGGCTGACGGACGATGCGCTGGCGGCCGCGGTCGCGTCGCTCAGCGACGACGTCCCGTCTGCGGCGGATACGGCGCGCTGGGACGGTGCAGCGGCAGACGCGCACACGCACGAAAACAAGACCGCGCTCGACACGGTCACCGCCGCGAAGACTGCGAGCTGGGACGCCGCGGCGACAGATGCGCACACGCACGCGAACATGACCGCGCTCGACACGATCGCCGCCGCGAAGCTCGCAAGCTGGGACGCTGCGGCGGCAGACGCGCACACGCACGCGAACCAAGCCGCGCTGGACTCGATCACCTCTTCGAGGATCACCGCGTGGGAAACGTCCGGCGGGATCGAGGTCGTCGAGACGAAGCCTTCGCCCGCGACGGTCGGAAAGATCATCTGCTGCGGCGATTTTTTGTGGCTCGGCAAACAGACGACCGGCGGGACCGAATGGCTGAAGATCGCCTCGCACCGACACACGAACAGTACGACGCTCGGCAAGATCACCGAACAGAACGGGCAGATGCGGTTTGACGGTCGGACGGTCGTGACACAAACGCCGGACGATGTGCAGCCTCTTGTGTTTGCGGTATACAACAGCCTGTCTCTGCGCGACGATTACACCGGCGTCGGCTCACTGGACGACGTGCCGATCTTCGTCACGGATTCCGCGTTCACGGTCGGTCTGTATGAAGACGCGCAGAACCCCGACACATGCGACAGCGTCGTGCTGACCGAAGCGACGGACGACGACGGGCTGCCGGTGCGTCTTATTAAGGTGCGCATGAACGGCGTCTATGCCGCACGGTGGTCGCGCGCGTGCACGGTCCTCGGGATCGACTTCGACGCGGGC
The DNA here is from genome assembly GCA_017449935.1 of Clostridia bacterium. Classification (GTDB taxonomy): domain Bacteria; phylum Bacillota; class Clostridia; order Oscillospirales; family Acutalibacteraceae; genus UBA1425. The sequence goes on along the minus strand of JAFSYP010000037.1, from coordinate 12,066 downwards.
GTCTGGTACAGCGGCAACACGCAAACGACCGCGCCGGCGATCTCCGACTTCTACCCGCATTTTCTGAATGTGTGCGGCGACTGGTATGACGATCTGTCCGCGCTTCCGGCGAAGGCCGCGTCCGCGCTGCGCAGCTTTTCGCAGTGCGTCAACATAAGCGCCGCCGCGATGGGCACGATCGCCGTCCCCGACGACACTGTGACCCGTCTGACCGGCACGATCGAGCCGAACCGCAAGTACGCGTACAGCGCGGGCCTTGATCTGGCCCTGCCGCTGCCGACCGTGCCGTGGCGCACACAAGACGCGCAGTTCGTGCTGTACCTGACATGCACCGCCGACGTCGACGTGACGTTCCCGCAGACGACGCAGTTCATCGGCGGCGTGCCGAACACGGAAACGGGCGTGCATAAACTCATCGGCTCATGGCTGCGCGAGCAGTCCTGCTGGGCAGTCGGCGGCCTGACGGCGGAGGCGGCGTCATGAAGATATGGGACGAAGGTCTGCTGATGAACAGCGGAGGATCGCAGCCCTCGACAGACGGTCTTCTGTTCTGGATGGACGGACGCGACACGCTTTACGGAACGGAGATCGGATCGTACACGCCGCCGGCATATAAGCCTGCGTATATGTTTGATCGTGTAAGCAACGCAAGGATCAACTTTACTGAGATGTGGGCCGCAAACGGCGTTACGCAGGAATCCCCATTTGTCAGCATTGTTACGCTTCCTGATAAATCCGGAGGGCAAGGCTTGGTAGAAACTTCGTCTGTCTCAAACGTTTTATCTGTTGAGGTGGTTTTTTATGGCTCAAGTCTTGGATCTGGATTGTTTGAGAAAGACAACAGCGGCAGGTTTTATTATCCGTATATAACGGGCGGTGCTGTCAGGACAAACGTAATTGATTATACAACAAAGCCCGTACATCTAATCGGAACGACAGACGAAAACGGGTACCCCGTGATTTATAAAAACGGAGTAAAGGCAAATGTTACAAGCTCTTCAACCGTTCTTCAACCTCGTTCGATAAACCGCCTTGCCATGGCTTATCCACCTCCTCTGAATATTGGATGTGTACGTCTGTACAACCGAAGATTGACGGAGAAAGAAATACTTCAAAATTACAACTATGAACTATCTATCGGGAGGATAACGGAATGATCGCAAAACTTGAGAACGGCCGTCTGACCGTCTGTCCGAAGTGCGGACGCGACGGCGGCAGAACGATGCATACGGATCTGCCGAAGTATTACGAACGGAATCCGGCCGCAGCCGCAGAGGATGGGTATTATCCCGTGCGGTATACGGAAAAACCGGAGGGCGACTATGCGCCGACGTGGGAGCTGCAAAACGGCGAGATCGTGCAGGTCTGGACGGCGTACACGCCGCAGCCGGAGCCGCCGACCGCCGAAGAGCGGCTCGATACGGTGGAGGAATGCATCCTTGAAATGAGTGAGATCGTCTATGCGTAAGAAATGGAAGGAGGTGCTTGTGATGATGGCGATGCTTTGGGCGCAGAAGATCATGTACGGCAAGAAGAACTTTGCCGACGTGCCGCGACTGCTGAAGGATCAGGTGAGAGAAATCCTGATCGAAAGCGGCATGGAGATCCTTATGGTGGAGGACAACGGAAATGAATAAGAAGACGCAGGAGATCGTCGAGTGTTCGGCGTGGTTCTTTCCGGCCGTGATCCTCAGCGGGTGGCTTTCGCCGCTCGTTTTTATTTTATCCTGTATTTGGGAGGTGCTGCAAAAATGGCTGTCCTGAAAACGCCTGACGCCGTGCTGAAGGTCGCAGAGAGAGAGGTCGGCTATCTCGAAAAGCGATCGAACGCGAGCCTGTACGACAAGACGGCAAACGCCGGCTCGAATAACTACACAAAGTACGCGAATGACTTCGACACAAAATACCCGAGCTTCTACAACTACCGCAAGCAGACCGTCGCGTGGTGCGATATGTTCGTGGACTGGTGCTTCGTCACGGCGTTCGGCGAAGCTGCCGCGCGGGAGATGCTGTTCCAGCCGGCGAAGTCCGCAGGCGCCGGCTGCTCGTTCTCGGCAGACTACTACCGCGCGCACGGCGCGTTCTACACGACGCCGAAGGTCGGCGATCAGATCTTTTTCGGCAAACGCGGCGCCGAACAGCATACCGGCCTCGTATACAAGGTCGACGCGTCCCGCGTGAATACGATCGAGGGCAACACGTCGAACGCGTCCGGCGTGGTCGCCAACGGCGGCGTGGCGAAGAAATCCTACCCGCTGACCTACGGCCAGATCGCCGGGTACGGCAGACCGAAGTATGACGCGGGAGCGGAACCGGAGAAAACGGCCGCGCCGAAAACGACAGGAGGGTTCGATATGAAGGAATTTCGCAATTCGTCCGGCAAATCGCTCAAGGTTTACGCGGACACGAAGAAGCAGACAGAAGTCGGCGAGCTGTTCGCCGGCACGGCCTGCAAAGCGCTCGATCAGCAGGGCGCGATGGTGTGCGTGCGCTACAAGGTCAACGCCACCGGCGCGTACAAGGTCGGCTGGGTCGAGTACGTCAAGGGGGTGCTGACGTGAGCGAGGTCACGATCGCAGAGATCGAACGCCGCCTGAAGGTGTGCGAGGAAAACGTCAAGGAATTGTTCGGCAAGACAAACAAGACCGAACACAATCTCGTCGCCGTCACGACCACGATGAACAGCGTGATGGAATCGCTGGGCGAGCTGAAAGCGGCAGTCGAATCGCTCAAAAGCCGCCCGGCTACGCTGTGGGACAAGCTGATCGCCGCGCTGATCGGCGGACTGGTCACGGGATTCATCACGTACATGCTGACCAGGTGAAAGGAGTATGAAGAAATGAGTTTTGCAGACTTTATGCAGACATACGCGCCGACGATCCTGTATTCCGTCCTTGTGGCGGTCGCCGGATTCCTCGGCGCGCAGGCCAAACGCATCTGGGACAGGATCAGCGCCGACCAGACGAAAAAGGACGTCGCCGAGACGGTCGTCCGCGCCGTCGAGCAGATGTACAAGGACCTACACGGCGAAGAGAAAAAGCAGAAAGCGGTCGAAGGAATTCGGCAGATGCTCGACGCCAAGGGCGTCACGATCGCCGACATCGAGATCGAAATGCTGCTGGAAGCCGCCGTCGCGGAGTTCAACCGCCAAAGGACGGCTGACCAAACGCAGACGCCGGCGGCATAATCCGCCCACAATAACACAGCCCCCGATCGGTTCCACACGGAGCCGGTCGGGGGCATTTTCAGCTTTTATGGGTGATCTCAGATCTCCGGGATGACGACTTCGATCTCTCTGCCGAGCTTTGCGGACTTGACGATGTGGTCGATAATCGCCTGATTATAGAGGATCTGGCTCGACGGCACGGGCGCTTCGCCGTCCTCAAGGATCGCGTCGAGGAAGGAACGCACCTTCTTGTAGAACAGGCCCTTGCCGCGGTTCTCGCACACGGGGATCGTCGTTTCGACCTGATTGCCGGCCATGTCGGAATAAATCGTCATCGGGCCGCCGATGCTGCCGTTCCAGCATTCCGTGGCCGGGATGCGCAGCGCGCCCTCCGTGCCGAGGATGATCGTATCGCCGGGAGAGTCGATGTGCATCGCCCAGGAGATGCGGAAGTCGAGAACGATACCGCCCTCCAGACGCACAAACGCCGCCGCGAAATCTTCGACGTTGAAGCGCGCCGCGTCCGCGGGGTTGTTGTACTTCGGGTTCGCACCGAAGAAGCCGGATGTATATCCCGTCACGGTCAGGGGCTTCGGATAGCCGATGGCGTTGAGCACCATATCCAGCGAGTAGCAGCCGATGTCGCCCATCGCGCCGATACCGGCGGTCTTCTGCTCGATGAACGTGCTGTTCGGGATGCCGCGTCTGCGGCCGCCGCCGGTCTGGATATAGTAAATGTCGCCCAGCACGCCGGACTGCACGATCTGCTTGACCATCTTCATGTTTTCGTCCAGTCTCGGCTGGAAGCCGATGGACAGGATCTTGCCGCTCTTTTTCTCGGCGCGCATGATCTCGACCGCTTCCTCGGTCGTCACGCACATCGGCTTCTCCAGCAGCACGTTCACGCCGTGTTCGAGCGCGTAGATGGTACACTCGGCGTGCGTCATGTTGTACGTACAGACGCTCACCGCGTCGAGCTGCTCGCTGTCGATCATCTCCTTGTGGCTCGGATAGAAGCGCACGCCTTCAACGCCGTAGCGCGCGGCGAACTTCTCCGCCTTGCCGGGGATCAGATCGGCCATGGCGACGACCTCGACGTCCTCCATGTCGAGATAGCTCTCGATGTGGGACTCGGCGATCCAGCCGGTGCCGATGATGCCGACCTTCAGCTTACGGTCGGAAACCTTCTTTTCTTCCTCCACCGTTTGGGTGAATTGACTGAGTACTGCGTCGCTCATAATCGTTTCTCCTTTTGTTTTATTCCATGATCTGCCGCACATAGTCGATGCTCATGGCGGCACATTCCAGCGGGAATTTGTCCATGCTCGGATCGTCCTGCTCCACGACGACCCACTGCGTTCCGGCCGTCTCGCACGCGGCCAGGATCTTCTTGAAATTCTGCATCCCGTATCCGACGGGGCGGAATTCAAACGTGCTTTCGGCCGCCTCGCCGTCGTCCTCGATGCCGATGAGCTTGTAGAGCTTTCCTTTGCCCTCGCCGGACTTGTAGAAATCCTTAAGATGCACCACCGGGCTGCGGCCGGCATACTTGAGGATGTAGCTCGCGGGGTCCTCGCCGCCGACGTTCACCCAGCAGGTGTCCAGCTGCGTTTGCAGCAGATCGGCAGGCACGGCGTCGTACAGCGTGTCGAGCGCATACTTGCCGTCGATTTTGACGAACTCGAAATCGTGGTTGTGGTACAGAAGCTGCAGCCCCAGCGCCTTGGCGCCCGCGCCGAGTTTGCGCACGCCTTCCACCGTTTCGGCCCAGCCGGGCGTGCCGGGACGGCGCTCCTCAGTCAGATACGGCACCACGACGTACCGGCAGCCGATCTGCTTGTACGGCGCGAACGCCGCTTCGGGATCGTCCACCGCGTCGTAATACGGCACATGCGCGGAAACGGCGTCAAGACCGAGCTCGTCCAGCAGCGCCTTGACCTCGGCGGCGCTCTTGTCGAACAGGCCGGCAAACTCCACGCCGTCGTACCCCATAGCCTTGACTGCGCGCAGCGTGCCCTCAAAATCCGCGGCCATGTCGTCGCGCACGGAATACAGCTGTAATGCGATCGGGAATTTCATCGGGATCATCCTTTCCTAATGGATTGGCTTCAGTGTATCATAAATGCGCGCATACATCAAGCCGAATTTGTAAAAACTTTTGAAATCTTCTTGACTTGCGCCGCCGGAATTGGTACAGTGAGTAAAGAGATTTCTACACGGCACAGCGGAAGGAGGCTGCGTATGGGTACGATCGTTGCGCTCGGCGGCGGACGGTTCGACAACGGAGAGATGACGGACGTTGCCGCGCAGATCCTGCGCTTTACGGGAAAGGCGCGTCCGAAGGTGCTGTTCCTGCCCACGGCGGGGTACGACGATATGCAGGGCGACGAGCCGATCCGCGACACGTTCCTGTCGCTCGGCGCGGCGTTCGAGCCGCTTCTGCTGACCGACGAAACTTTCACGCGCGCACAGATCGAAGACGCGATCCTCGAAAGCGACGCGGTCTACGCCGGCGGCGGGGATCTGCGGTTTCTGATGGATACGTGGACGCGCACGGGCGCCGCCGACGCACTGCGCCGGGCGTACGGCAAAGGGATCGTGCTGTCCGGTCTGAGCAGCGGCGCGATGTGCTGGTTCACACGCGGGTACGACGACTGCGGCCCGGATCATTCGTTCGTGTTCGTCGACTGTCTGGGACTGCTGCCGCACGTGTATTGCCCGCACTATACCAGCGAGGTCTGGCAGAGGTTCGGCGGACGGATCGCGGAAACGGGCCTGTGCGGGATCGGCGTGGAGGACGGCGCGGCGCTGGTCTTCCGGGACGGCGCATACAGCGTCGTCACCGGCAACGAGGGCGGCGACGCATTCTTTTACGACAAGTCGGACGCGTACCGAAAACTATGCATCACGCGGGACGCGTCGATCCTCGCGCGAACATAAGGAGAAAGCATGACAGATCAGGAGCTGTTCACATACGCGCAGAAAGCGTGCGAAAAAGCGTACGCGCCGTATTCCCGTTTCCGGGTAGGCGCGGCGCTGTTGACAAAGGACGGTAAAGTCTATACGGGCGCCAACATCGAGAACGCGTCCTACGGCGCGACGGTCTGCGCCGAGCGGACCGCGCTGTTCGCGGCGGTGCTGGACGGGCGTCGGGAGTTTACCGCGATCGCCGTAGCCGCGGTGCAGCCGGACGGCGCCTATGCGAGCGCGCCGCCGTGCGGAATCTGCCGGCAGGCGCTGTCCGAGTTTTCCGACGGGAGCCTGCGCGTGCTGTACGGCACGCCGCAGCAGCTGCAGGAAGCCTCGCTCGGTTCGCTCCTGCCGCAGGCGTTCGGTCTGTAAAGAAAAGCGTGAGATCTATCCGGAGGTTTGGTTATGGCAAAGCGCATACATATGGTCTGCAACGCGCATCTCGATCCCGTCTGGCAGTGGGAATGGGAGGAAGGCGCGGCCGAAGCGCTCTCGACGTTCCGCGTGGCGGCGCGTCTGTGCGAAAAGTTTGACGGATTCGTCTTTAACCACAACGAGGCGCTCCTCTACCGCTGGGTTGAGGAATACGAGCCGGCGTTGTTTGAAAAGATCCGCGCCCTTGTCCGGCAGGGCAAGTGGCACATCATGGGCGGCTGGCATCTGCAGCCGGACTGCAATATGCCGTCCGGCGAGAGCCTCGTGCGGCAGATCCGGTCCGGACGCGACTATTTCCGTGAAAAGTTCGGCGTGGAGCCGACCACGGCGATCAACTTTGATCCCTTCGGCCACACGCGCGGGCTGGTGCAAATCCTGCGCAAGTCCGGCTTTGACAGCTATCTGTTCGGCAGACCGGGCAGCGAGGACCTTGAACTGCCCGCCGAGCTGTTCGAGTGGGTCGGGTACGACGGCTCCAAGGTGATCGCATACCGCCGCTGCGGGTATAAATCGATGCTGGGCGAGGCGACGGAAAAGGTCCGCGGGATCATGGACGAATGCGCCGACGGCGATTTTGAGATCTGTCTGTGGGGCGTCGGCGACCACGGCGGCGGCCCGTCCGAAAAGGATCTGGAGGAAATCGCAAAGCTGCAGAGCGAAGCGAAAAAAGAGGGCGTCGAGCTGATCCATTCCACGCCGGAGGCCTTTTTCCGCGAGGTGCGCGAAACGGGCAAAACGCTGCCGCAGCACGCGGGCAGTCTGAACGCGTGGGCGGTCGGCTGCTACACGAGCATGATCCGCGTCAAGCAAAGGTACCGCGCGCTGGAAAATATGTATTTCATGACCGAGCAGATGTCTGCCGCCGCCGCGGCACAGGGACTGCTCGACTATCCGAAAACGGAGCTGGATGAAGCGATGTACGATCTTCTGACCGTGCAGTTTCACGACGTCCTGCCCGGCACCTCTATACAGCCCGCGGAGGAAGCGGCGCTGCGGATGCTCGCGCACGGCGAGGAGATCCTTTCGCGTGTGCGCGCACGGGCGTTTTTTGCGCTGGCCGGCGGGCAGAAGCCCGCGTCAGCCGACGCGATCCCGATCCTCCTGTACAATCCGCACCCCTATCCCGTCGAGGGCGATTTCCGGTGCGAAATGATGCTGTGGGATCAGAACTGGGAAGAAGAATTCTCCATGCCGCAGGTGTTCCGGGACGGCAAAGCGCTGCCGACTCAGTGCGAAAAAGAACACAGCAATCTGAATCTTGACTGGCGCAAGCGCGTGGTGTTCCACACGACGCTCGAACCGATGCAGATGAATCGGTTCGACTGCGCCTTTACGAAGCTGCCGCAAAAGGACCCGCCGTCCACACAGGAGGACGAGCGCTTCCTGCATCTGAAAAACGACCGCGCCGCCGTCCGGATCAGCAAGCAAAGCGGCTGCGTGGAAAGCTATACCGTCGACGGACGCGAGATGCTGAGCGGGCCGTGCGTGCTGCACGTCGTGCGCGACGACAGCGACCCGTGGGGAATGTGCGTGCGCGCGTTCACCGACCGGATCGGGATGTTCCGCTTGCTGACCGAAGAAGAAACGATGCAGCTGTACGGCGTTCATTCGCCGATCTCCGGCGTGCGCTGTATTGAAAGCGGCAAGGTCCGCACCACGGTGGAAGCCGCGTTCGGATTCGGCATGACGCCCGCCGTCGTCCGGTATACGCTCTCGGCGACCGATCCCGCGCTGTATGTGGAGATCCGTGTGCACTGGAACGAAACGCAGAAGATGTTCAAGCTCTCCGTGCCCGCGGCGCTGCGGGACGCAAAGTGCTTCGGCGAAACGGCGTTCGGCGAAGAAGCGTTCGAGCAGAACGGCGACGAACACTGCGCGCAGAGATACGTCCGCCTGGAAAACCGCGAAGCGGCGCTCACGGTGCTGAACGATTCGACCTACGGCTTTTCCGCCGAGGGCAGCACGCTGTTCATGACACTGCTGCGCTCCCCCGCGTACTGCGCGCATCCGATCGGCGATCGGGAACGGATCCCGCAGGACCGCTATACGCCGCACATGGAGCAGGGCGAACGGACGTTCACGTTCGTGCTGTTCGGCGGCGGCGCCGACGCCGTCCGCAGCGAAACGCCGCGGCGCGCGCAGCTTCTGCATATGCCGCCGCCGGCGCTGTCCTTCTACCCGCCCGAGGGCGGTCAGGCGAGCGCGCCGGTCTTTACGCTCGACGGCGATCCGGTGCAGCAGACAGCGTTCAAAAGGGCGGAGGACGGGAAAGGCTACATCCTGCGGCTGTTCAATCCGTTCGACCGCGAGGTGAAAACGCAGCTGCGTTCCGCGCCTCTGGCGCTGGACGAGGCGGTCTGTCTGCCCGCGTTTGAAGTGCGCACGCTGCGCCTGACAAAGGGAAAGGTGCGCGAGAACGATCTGATGGAGAAGGAGATCCGGCATGGCTGAGGAGTGGATCTTATTCGGCGCACAGGCGGATGATCCCTGCCGGCTGAAGACGGCCGACGCGTTGACGGCGTACGTCGACGAGATCGGTTTTCTGCCGCTGTTCCGCAACGCGATCCCCGGGTTCTCCGTTGAGGAACGCACGCTCGCGTATGACTGGTGGTGCGGCGACGCGCGGCGCGATCCGTGGGAGTGGCGGCGCATCCTCGCATCGCGCGGCGAGGTCGCTTACGGAAAGTTTTTCGACGGCAAGGCCGGCTTTATCTCCAAAGCATGGCTGCCGTATTTTTCCAACGCCCGCCGCGACGGATATGATTTCGACGCGCTGTGGGACGAGGGCAAGGCGCCGATCCGCCAGAAAAAGATCATGGACTGCTTTGCGCACGGCGAAGAGCTGTTCTCGCACGAAACGCGCCGCACGGCGGGCTTCGGCAAGGACGGCGAAAAGAATTTCGAGGGAACGGTCACCGCGCTGCAGATGCAGCTGTATCTGGTGATCCGCGACTTCCGGCAAAAGGTGAGCCGCGCAGGCAATCCCTACGGCTGGCATCTGGCCGTATACACCATGCCGGAAACGATATGGGGCTACGATCTGCTCGCCTCGGCGTACGGTGAGAAGCCCGCCGCCTCGCGCGAACGCATCTTCCGGCACATGCGCGACGTCTATCCCATCGCCTCCGAAGAAGCTCTGCGGAAGATGCTGGGTTAGCTGTCCGATTCTTCACGGAAACCATGCGACAAAAACAAGGCGCAGATAGATATTAGATTCCGGATGCTATATACTATACTCGGGCGGGGCAAGGCCCCGCATCCAATAAATGGGTATGGGCTGCGCCCATCCTTTTCTATCGTCTATCATCTACCATCCAGCATCTTGTCCCGTCGTGAATCCCGCTTCAGACGTGATCTGAACGAAAAAACGTGAAAAGCAGTTGTTAATAAAGGTATGGGGAGGCGATCGGTCGATCGCCTCCCCTGCTTTGTATCGGTTATTGTTTTTTCGTAAACTCCACGGCCATGCTCGTTTCGGTCCGGTTGTTCATTCGGATCTCCGAGACGCGGTCGGTCGGCTGAAAATCCTTTGTTTCCAGTTCGATGAACACATGATAATACGCCATATCACACGTCATGACCTGCGGAACGTGCCGGTCGAATACGATCGTGTATTCGCCGGAACCCGTCCGGGTGACGGATTTGACCGTGTCGCGGATCGAGCCGCTCGATTCCTCCAGCTCCACCAGGATCAGCTGGTGCGTACCGAACCACGCGTCGTCGTATTTCGCAAACAGCGTTTCATAGTCCCGCAGGGTCTCCCCGGCGTTTTGCGCACGACTGAGATCGAATCCGTAAACCGCGTCGTTTTGTGCGATATAATCCTGCACGTCCGCTTGGGAAAGCAGCAGATGCGCGGCCGGAAACGTTCGCTCGTCCGTTCTGCCTGACGTCGGATGCTTGCGGAAGCTCTCCGTCTGAAACGCATAGCTCTTTTCCGCCGCGGTCGCGGGCGGCGCAGTCGTCGACGCAGGCGGAGCCCCTGTGGTCCGCTGCGGCGCGGCCGTCGTTGGCGCGGCCGTCGGTTCGGTTTCGTCCGGCAGCGCGATCGCGTCTGTGCTGTCCGGCTCGGCCGCGGGAGCGGACTGGCTCTGCGTCTGCGCGTCGGACGGTTCCGTCTGCGCCTGCGTTCCGGATATTTCCGACGCCGTACGCGTGCACGCCGCGATCAAAAGCAGCAGCGTCAAAGACAAAAGGATCACCGGAAGCTGTTTCATATACGCACTTCCTTTCTATTTGATCCAGCCGACGCCGTTTTTCAAAAGGTCGGGCAGGTGTGCGATCGCCGTGCGCAGCGTATTGCCGACGGACACGATCGCGCGGATGAGTTGCCGCACGGGCTGCGCCCGTTCCTTCACGAGCGTCTGCGGCGCTTCGGCCTGCGATCTGTCGATCGTGCAGGTGAACGCCGCGCAGACGGCGGCATGGTCGGACAAATGTCCCGGCCAGGTGACGCCGTCGCAGTCCATGTCGTCATAGTACGCGTCCTGCAGCGTCAGCGTCACGCCCTTGCCGCTGCGGTAATAGATATGGTCGAGCGTGTCCCACGTGCGCGGGTACGGCACGCCGTAGCGCGCGTACATTTCGGCGGAGGTGAAATCGTATCTGCCGTCGGCGTTCGCTTCGACCCATGCGTCCCGGAAACCGTTCGCGACAAAATTGTCCAGCAGCTTCTGACACAGATCGACGTTGTAATGCCCGGCGGCATATCCCTCGCGGAACGTCGTGTAATTCGTGTTGAAGTCGCCGGTCAGCAGGACGGCTCTGTCCGTGCCGGAGTATTCGTCGATCAGCGCCAGAAGTTGGTCGAACTGCGACGCCTTGGCGAGCATGGAATCGTCGTCCTCCCAAGCGTCCGCGTGCAGCGTGTACACGTCGATGTATACGCCTGCGTCCGCTTCGACCGTGCAGCACAGCACGCCCTTCGGCGTCAGCTCGTCCGAGCCGCAGTCAAAGACGCCGTACGCGTCGTTCCACGCGACGCGGCGCACGTTGTAGATCGGCATTTTGGAAAAAATGTTCAGCCCGTCGCCGACGACGGCGGGGCCGCTCGTGACCGTACGGTAGTCCATCTCAAGCTCCCGCGACAGGACGCCGTGGTAATTGAAGTCCTCCTGCGCGCAGAGGATGTCGCAGCCGGCGGCGTTGACCTGCCGTGCCAACAAACGCGTCGCTGCCCGCGCGGGGCGCTTCGTCGAGGACAGCGCCTTCGGGATCGGCAGGCCGTCCACATTGAAGGAGATGACGCGCAGCGTTTTCTCACTGACCGTATCTTCCGCGCCGGCGAACAGCGCCGTACCGCAGCAGAGCAGGACGGTCAGCAGCAGGCAAAGACTCTTTTTCATACGAACACTTCGTCGAGTAGGCAGCCTCGACACTCCTTTCAATTTGTTGAAACACGTGAAAGGCTTGCCTACTGCCCCTCACAGAACCGGACGTGCGGTTTTCCCGCATCCGGCTCTTCAAACAGTCTTCGGTTGCCAGTTCCAGATATC
>JAFSYP010000008.1 GCA_017449935.1 Clostridia bacterium | reverse complement strand
GTTCGGCTTGGCACCCACCGTGCCATGTGCCGCCGGAGAGTTCGCCTTGGCGCCCTCCGTGCCATGTGCCGCCGGCGAGTTCGCCTTGCCTTCCGCCGTGCCATGTGCCGCCGGCGAGTTCGCCTTGACACCCGCCGTGCCATGTGCCGCCGGAGAGTTCACCTTGTCTCCCACCGTGCCATGTGCCGCCAGATAGTTCACCCTGTCTCCCGCCATGCCATGTGCCGCCGGAGAGTTCGCCTTGCCTTCCGCCGTGCCATGTGCCGCCGGAGAGGTCGCCTTGGCGCCCACCGTGCCATGTCCCGCCGGAGAGGTCACCCTGTCTCCCGCCGTGCCATGTGCCGCCGGAGAGTTCGCCTTGCCTTCCGCCGTACCATGTGCCGCCGGAGAGGTCGCCTTGGCGCCCTCCGTGCCATGTCCCGCCGGAGAGGTCGCTGCGTTTGCGGTCATTTGACGATCCCGCAAAACCTGACGAGCTTTTTTTCGGGATCTCTTGCCGGCGGAGCTTGTCCGCCGGCAAGAGCGGGTTAAAAGCGTTCACGTGAACGCGTGATGCGTCGGCACGCAGAGGCGGCCTGCGCTCGGTCAACGACGCGGATCAGCGGCCTCTGTGCCACGTGCCGCCGGAGAGCTCGCCTTGGCGCCCTCCATGCCACGTACCGCCGGAGAGCTCGCCCTGGCGCCCTCCGTGCCACGTGCCGCCGGCAAGTTCACCTTGCCTCCCGCCGCACCAAGTGCTGCCGGAGAGATCGCCCTGGCGGCTGGCGATCTGCGTATAAGCCTTGAATTTCGTTGTCATCATGATGCTTTCCTTTCTGCGCATAAATAAGCGCCGTTCACTTGGGATCTGTACGATCCCGTTTTTTTGTTTCCTCGACGGTCCGCTTTTTGTCTTTCAGACAACTTGCTTCGGGGTGTTTGTTCGGTCGGCGACAAAGGGCGAAAGCACAACCATCGGCACCACTCTCCTTTTTTTGAACTCTATATATTCAGGCTTCTTCCGGACCGTCGTCTCTGGTCTCAGAGATATTTTAGAAGAAGCCATATACAGCCTGCGTTTTAATTTCCGGACCGCTCGACCGCCTTGCGGCGTCTGCCGGTTTTGAAAAAGCGTTTCAGCCAGAACGACAGTTTTGCTGCCTCGTCCGAGTTGTCGCACGGCTCCTCGTCCTCGCCTTCGCTCTCGTCGTACAGCGCATTCGGAAAAGAGAGGTCGGAGCGGAACGCCTGGAACAGAACGAGCAGCCGTTCGCGCGCGCTCCGGTCCTCCGGCTTTGCGGCGTATTCGTCGACAACGGATTGCAGCGAGGCGTAATACTCCGCCGCGCCAAGCGCCTTCAGCCGATTACATGCCGCCGTGTATGCAGCTATACGCACCCGGTCGACGGGCTGCCGGAGTATCTGCATCAGTATTTCCGGATCGGAGAGCTTGCCGATCGCGACGGTTTGATTCTGTTCGTCCCGGTCATTCTGCGCCGCCTCGCCGAGAACAGCTTGGTCGTCCGTGCGCAGCAAACAAACGCGGCGGACACGGGGGCTCCGATCGTGCAGCGCCGAATCGGCGACAACGCTCAGATCGGCGTAATGCTCCAACACGGCAGCGCGGATATGCCAAACAGTACTCACGTTCTGCAGCAGCTCGGCTTGGATCAAGACGTCCCGGATCAGTTTCGCGGCGGCGACTCGCACCTCCATCGGCTCCTTTACGCAAAGACAGATCCGGTAAAGCTGCGCGTCCGCCAACGGATGTTTCCTGTTGGCGATATACCGGCATTTCATTTTGCAAATGTTGTAATGCGCATAGAACGTGCTGTGGAAGCACAAATAGATCAGTGTGACGAACGAAGCCGACAAGGCGTCGGCCGCGAGAGACGGCTTGCAGGACACGCAGGTGATGACGCCGCGAACAGGGAGGTAGAGGAACGGCAGCATTTCGGCCAGCATCACAAAGAAGTCGCCTTTTTCCAAAGTCTCTTTTTTGTCGTTGTACGCGCGCACGACCGCAGCCCAAAACGCAGCGAGCAGCACCGTCAGAACGACCGTTGCGAAGATACGCTCGCCTCTGACAACAGGAAAAGCGATACGGGTAATGACTCTGTCGACAAGCGTCTTGGCGAATATGCAGTCCGCAACAAGGATGACTGCGGAAAGCAGTATAAACAAGAACGACAGCAAAACGCACTGTGCGATGATATGTCTTTTCAGCTTTTTCATTTTCGCTCCATCCTTTCTGTTTGTCTGTCGTTGACTACGCCTTCATTTATGCTTATTATAGCATAACCATACGAAAAGTCAATACATTTATCCGAAAAGTTTATAAATTATTACGAACAGCATAACTGAGACGATTATTCTTTAGATAGGCACAGAAAGATGTGTGGGACGATCAGCCGCCGGTAATACCGGCACCGCCGTGTGCAAGACGCGGTGATCCGTTTCCCTTTGCGCAGCTGTCTCTGCGCTGCGTTTGGGGTACGGATTCCCACGTGCTGTCGCGCTCGGAATGGCGGACGCTTTGACTTTTGTCGGATGCCGAGAGTGTTGATATACAACGGATTTTCGCGGGCAGCAGATTGCCGTCCCTACGTCCATAAGCGGTGAGGGCCGTTGATGTTTAAGGGTATTTTGCAGGGACACACACGTGTCCGCTGCGCCGCTGTGAGACGCTGCGTTTTTCATGGCCGGTCTATAAGACAGCCTGCGATCCGAGCATGTCCATCTCGGATCGCAGGCATATTATCTGTGCTGCAATTACATATAGTTTACTTCAAAACCACGTTCCAGCCGCCGGCCAGATATCTTTCGATCAGCGTCACATCCCGGAGCGTCATATCTCCGTCTGCGTCCACGTCCGCGTTGGTCATGTCGACGCTGTATCCCTCCCAATCCGCAAGGCAGCGGAGGATACATACGACGTCCTTCAAGTTGACCTGTGCATCGTTGTTCGCGTCGCCGCAGAGCCGATTCTGTACCGTGACGGCCCCATCCTGCATCGCAAGCGTCACGGGCTGCAGGTCATGATTGAACGTGCTGCCGCGGGAATACGTTGCCGTGATCGCCGTCACGCCCGGTTCGGCCGTGTCCTTCACGGCAAACGTGAGCGTTACCAGCACGCCGTCATCGGTGTGGTCCTGCGTGAGACTGTCGTTCCACATGACGATGTACGGGTTCGCGGCGAGCGATTGGCTGGTCGTAAATGTGCCGCCGAGCACGTCGCCCTTGCGCACGCCGACCAGCTCCAGCACGCCGCTGTCGTAGCCGACGGACAGACGCAGCGCCACGAGGCCGGGATTGTTTTGCAGTCGAACATGTACGTCGACGGTTTTCCCGATATAGCCGGTCGCGGGATCAATGCTGACCAGCGCATCCTTTGCCGCGTCGGCAAACACGGCGGTGAATGTCAGATCCTGAGCAGGCATCGACGCCGGAACCTCGGGTGTCCAGCCGACGAAGGCACAGCCGTCCTTGACCGGGTCGGCCGGTTTTTCGATCTGCGCGCCCTCGGGCAGCTGCAGCCGGCACACGACCTCGTCGTTCGCGATAAAAGAGACGGTGTATGTCTGCGGCTCCGGTTCGCCGTCCAGTGCGACAAACGCGACGTCGTGCGCAAGCGCATAGGCTTCGGCGGCGCTGCCGCTGCAGCCGTAGATCGTCAGGGCGTCATTACACTGGTCGAACGCGGTCTCGCCGATCGAGACCACAGAGTCAGGGATCGTCACGCACACAAGACTGCTGTCATATTGGAACGCGCCGTTTTCGATGCTTTGGACGCCGTCCCCGATCGTCACCGTCTCCAAGGATTTGCAGCTTGAAAAGCTCCCGTATGCGACCGCTTTCAGACTGCCCGGGATGTCGACGCTTTGCAGATCCGTGCAGTTGAAAGCATACATGCCCAGCGTGCGCAGCTCGTTCGACAGCTGCACGCAGGTCAGTGAACTATATGCGAACGCATACGAATAGATTTCCGATACCGAGGGGATGGAGATCGTTTGCAGATCGGCTCCGTAGAAGGCGTAGCTGTATATACGCGTGACGTCCTCCGGTACCGTAAGCTCAGTCATACCGCGCACATCGTCAAATGCGTACGCGCCGATGGAGCGGACGCCGGCCGGGATCTTCGCGGTATTCGCGAAACCTCGCACCAACTGCTTTTCGCCGTTCTCGAGGGTCCTCAAAAGGGCGTTGTTTTCCTGATCGCTTTCATAGATCGGGTTGTCCGGACTGACCGTGACAGTTTGCAGATTGGCACATCCGTTGAAGGCGCCGGACGATACATATGTAACGCCGGGGCCGAGCTCGACCGATTCGAGCTTCTTGCTGTCTGTGAAGCAGTGATCGGGGATCCCGGAAAGACTCGCTCCGGAGCGGAACGTTTGGATCGAACACTTGGTGAAGCACCAGCTGGCCAGCGTCCGGACGCTGTCCGGCAGGTTTATGTCTGTGATCCGGCTTCCTTCGAAGCAAGCGTAGCCGATATTCTGTAAACCCTCAGGGAAGACGATGACTGTGGATTGCGTACCAAAAAAAGCGTAGTTTGCTATCGCCTTCGTCGCCTGACGCAGCACGACAGTGTCCGGCGTTTCGGACGACTTGGCTTTGATGAGGTATTCACCGCAGTACAGGACGCCGTCGTCCCAGTTGGCCTCCTCGTTATACCATGCCGTGTCGCTGAACGCGGCGTTCCCGATCTCGTTGATCGTCTCCGGCAGATAGACTTCGTCGATCTCCGTGTGACCTTTGAACGCCGGCGTCCCCCTCCACTCCGAGCCGTTGAGCATGGTCACCGGGTAACCGCCCAGTACCGCGGGTACATCGACGCAGTAAGCTTTACATTTGAGGCCGGTCACAGCCGCGCCTGTCGTGCCGGTAACGTCCGTGCGAAGGGCGTAGGAAAACATCTTGCTGCGGAACGGTTCTACACGGCAGTATTCGCGTTTGAGTGTCATCGAGCCGTCGAAGAAGCCCCACGTGCCCTCAATTCCGGCATACACGGCAGGGTCGGCCTTGTAAGCGTTATCGCTGCTGGAGAACCACCAGATCGGCAAGCCTGCCTCTGTGGCCAATGCGTGAAGCTCCGCAAAGTACCTTGCCGCATTGGTTTCGTTGGGCTCAGCTGCGCCGCAAGCTGAACCTCCGGTTGCCCAGGCACTTTCCGTGACGGCAATTCTTGTCAGTGGGTGGCGCACCTGCAGACCGGCGACCGAGTTCATCAGGGCGTCTGCGGCCTGTGAAATATCCACACCTTCCCACAGTGGGAATACGTTCACACCGCAGCAGTCCGATACGTCGACGAGTGCC
Source organism: Clostridia bacterium (assembly GCA_017449935.1). Lineage (GTDB taxonomy): Bacteria > Bacillota > Clostridia > Oscillospirales > Acutalibacteraceae > UBA1425. The sequence goes on along the minus strand of JAFSYP010000008.1, from coordinate 19,800 downwards.
GGGTTGTCGTAATACACGTTGATCGTGTCACTCGAGCCGACCGGCAGAAGCGGATCGATCGCGCGCGTGCGTTCTTTTGTATAGTTGATATATCCGATAAGCGTCTGCACGTCACAGTCGCCGCGGAATAGGGCTTCGCTGCCGACGATGATTTCGTCGACCTTGCTTTCCTCGGCCAACGAGATCGCGGCTGCGATCTCCCGCATACTGGCGCTTTCGCTGGACGAGATCCAAGCGGTGATCGCGATGTATAACCCATAGGTTTCTTTGGCGTATGTCAGGGCGTAGATGTTCTCCGGAGCCGTTGCGCTGTAAAACCGGCAGCCCTGGCAGAACGGAGCGATGGCGTCAATGTAAGCTTCGATGTATTCCTCGGAAAGTGTTTCCGACGGATCGCCGGTCCGGTGAAGATCCACGTCCATCAGCAGAAGCTGATCGTTTGCTTCGGGCAGATTAAACTGCGGCAGAACGATTTCGGGCGTTTCGCGTTCGGGCGAGACGGCGGCCCCGCCGTCCTCTGATCTGGTCACCGTCAGGACGTCCAGCGCCGCGTCGACGACTTCGCTTCTTTGCGGCTGCGGATTGTTGTCGAAATCCGACAAGTCGATCAGCAGAAACTCGAAGTAGTCCGCGCATTCGTCGTGACCTCCGGTCACGGTAGACAAGCCGAACGAGCAGTCGCTCCGGACGGCAGTCAGGGGGGATTCGCTCGTGGGCTTGACCCAAAGGCTGTTTCCCGCGTCGATGGACAGATAGCATACGATCGCGTAGTTCTCCGGGTTGGGAACGGGGCGGCCTTGGCTGTCATAGACCACGCCGCTGAACACGCCGGATGTCGAACCGTATTCCGGAATGTTAAGCAGATAGATCAGCGGACGCACGGCGTCCAGGGAGAAAACTGCCGGCGAGAAGACCGGACAGAGCAGCAGCGCTGCAGTGACCATAGCAAGAACTTTTTTTAACATAATCGTACCTCCATAAGTACCTCGTGCATTCCGACAAGTCGGATTGCGGTTGATGGGCGGACGTTCTTTGCCTTTTCCGGTAAGGAAAAGGCGGCAAAATATGTGTCGGCTTCCTGCTGTCCATTGTTTCCGTGCGGTCTCCCTCCTTTCTTCGGCCGAATAAGCTGCGTCGATCGTCCGGCAATTATTGCTTAGAAATCCGGATCGAAGGCGAAGTCATAATCGACCGGCGACAAAACCTTTTTCCATTGTCCGAAAGAGCCTTCCGGGTCCGAAGCGCGGAAAACGAAGAACTCGTCCACGTCCGGCAGTCGCGTGATGCCCTGCGGCGCATGGAGGATCTGCTTTTTGAGAAAAGCCTGCAGCTTGTCCGGATCTTCGTAAATGCCTCGGGTCCGAAGCGCCGCCTGCGGATCTACCAGCTGCCGTTTTGTCAAATGCTCGACAACGGTGTCGCGATCAATGTCGATGAACGCCAAAACGAGCCTCGCGTTTAAATGACGGCACCCTTCGCTCAACCGCCGTATCCGCGCGTTGGACTTATTCGCGAACAGGTCCGCCAGCTCGAGACGCCACGGCGCGGACATGATGACATGCGAATTGAATTCGAGCGCCTCCAGCGCCAGATTCACACAGGCGTCCATTTCCGCGTCGCGAAATCTCTGCATAAACTCATCCGTCGAACGATCGAACGATGCGTCGGAAGCACCTGCGGCGGCTATGGCGGAAAGGGAATCTTTGTCGAAATAATGTACATTCTCGAAAGCGCGGGCTGTGTTCCTGGCCAAAACGGTTTTTCCGGCGCCAACACAGCCGCAGCAAAGGATGCATGTCCGGTCTGAAGATTTGAGCAAAGGCGCGACGTCTTCGGACGAAGGCGGATTGCCGACCTTATACAGACGAATCACATGCGGGGTGCGGTCCGGTTTCTCTGATTTTGAAGGAACGTATTTCATATTTCAATCACCTTTCTTTTCACAAATTCTTCTTTGCTTGAGTTTCAATATACTACAATCGGAGTCAACTGTCAATAGTATTTTATAAAATTTTTATGAAAATCGTAAGAAATGATACTGAAAATTAGCGATGTTTGATGAAAAGGGCGTTACGATTTCATTGAATTATTGGAATTGCGGCGGTATGATACCCTTCTGTCAGACAAAATATCGGCGAAAGCATGATCGCAGAATATATAAGGAAAGAAGAAAGAGCCGGACACTGCGGAAACACGGACACAGCATCCGTATACATACAAGCAAGCTGTGTATTTCAGCCGGATAGTCGTTGACTTTTGCTTTTTTACATGATATAATCGGGGATAAGAAAGGTGTGATTTTTGTGGCAAACAAAGTATCGAGATCCGGAGAATCCGGCCAAAATAATGAGCAGAAAAACAGAAAAAACGTTGACAAAAAAGATCTGTTCTCACTGACAGAAACCGAAAAAAAGCTCCTCGATTCGGTACGCACACTCGAAGGTGAAACGCTGACTGATATCGCGAATCACGCGGGACTTATCGTTCAGACTGCGTCTTCTCTTTCGACCGGGCTGGAAAACGCCGGAATGATCTACAAGGACGATAATACAAGACGTCACATTCAAACAGATTACGGCTATTTCATGGGCGTCAGCATCGGTTCTGCGCACGTCAGTGTCGCGATCTGCAACTTCGCGTTTGATTATATCAGGACGGATAAAGTGGCGCAGCATCTGGAAAAGAATTCCGTCTATCTGCCGCACTGTCCGAGAGGCGGCGCGAAAACGAACTACTGGGCGGCAAAAGGATTCAGGCTTGCCGCCGACACCGAAGACTGCCCGTCATGCATGCGGACAAACGCGGGCGAAGAACCCTATGCGGTTTGGCGTGCCGACACGGAGATCGGTAAACCGTTCGACATGAGTACGGCCGTGAATGATCTGGCCAAGTTTGCGATCGAACTAAAAAAGAAAGGCCTGAACCTGCTGTCGATCAGCTATGCATTCCCGGGACACGTCGACGTAAAGGAAAATAAGATCATCAGATCCAACAAGCCGGAATTCAGTATCATCAATACGCCCGCGGACGAATTGCCTTTTGTCGATACGGTTGACCAATTAAACGAGCTGGGAATAAAACTCTTCGTGGATAACCACTCGGCCGCCTGTGCCGTCGCGGAGCTGCACCACAGTAAAGGCTGTCTGCAGAATAAGACAGAGGCAGACAGCAACAGCGCAGTGATCTATCTGGGCGGGTCGGGCTTCGGTATTTCGTTTGTTTTAGATAACAATATCTACCGTGGCAAGACTTCACAGGCCGGCACGAATTTCGGGCATACTCCTATTAAGTTCGGCAAGTTTACCAGAGACGATAAATGCGATTGCGGACAATACGGCTGCTTTGAGCAAAAAATACGGTCGCTCTTTAAGAAAACAAGCGACAAGACCGATTTTATGAAAAAGCATTCCGGATCGGAGATCGCCGCTTTTTTGAACAAAGAAGAGAACGCCGCCGTAAAACAGAAGTTCTGCGAATACATGTTCAGGGCGACCTGGAGCACCATATCCCTGTTCGAGATCGACCATTTGATCTGGTCCGGGAAAGGCGCGGTCGTGTTCAGCGACAGCCTCCAGGGCCAATTCAAGAATCAGTTTTTAATGGTTGAAAGAGGCCCCAAAATATCTGTTTCCAATTTGGGTATCTTCGCGCCCGTTACAGGCGTCGCGATCAACGGCTTCTACCGTCTGATCAACGGTTGACTTCGATCAAAACTATCCGAAGCCATGCTTCGGCAATAACGCAAAAAACGCCCTTCGAGCCGATCACCTGAACGGTGAATGACTCGAAGGGCGTTGGTCTGTCCGCAAAACGTAAACCGCTGTCATTGTTATCCGCGTACTTCATGTGACGATCCCGTATACAGGAACGCAGGAATATCTTATAACAAATCTATTTGATTCGAGTTTTACGTCCGAGGATTTTTGCTTTTTGTACCACCTTCGCTGGGGTATTGAAACAAGATATAATGACCTGAAGAATTGTGAACGCTTTAGGCGCGTGGCCATCCGTTCCCATGCGTCACCGCCCGATGTGCTCCCGGGGGGGTGCGGATCGCCGCGGTCGGCGCAGACGCCTCCCTCGCGATGACGTCGCCTTTGGCTGCATCTGACCGTCCCCCAACTTTCCGTGATGAACCAAAAAACGTGGCGATCGAAAAAAGCCGGCATTCTGCGATCTGCAAAATGTCGACTTTTCTTTTGTGATAAAACTGACTTGTTATGATACAATGCACCGATTTACCGTGAAGCAATCCGTATAAGCTCATAGAATCGGAGAAACGGGGCAGGGAACGGGAAGCGCATTATTCCACGAGCGCCGCAGCGCGGACCGTCTTGGCAAAGGGCAGCGTGCGGTCATTCTTGCCGATATAGAAGCCGCTGCCGATGTTGCAGGTGATGGTGTTGGCCACCAGGCTGCCGTACATATGCAGACCGTTCGTGCTGATCTTGATGTCGCCCTTCGGCGCATACACGATCCCCCACATATTCAGCGCGCTGCCTTGCGAGCCGAGGTTGACGTTGCCGTGTCTGGAGTACAGAGACAGCGTGGCACCGTCGTCATTGTAGGTGTGCGAAGCGCCGCCGATGTTGATGTTGCCCTCGGCGATCATACAGCCGTTGAGTGAAATATCGCCGCCCGAGCGTGTTTCGATCGAACCGCCCGAATACAAAAAACCGTGGATCTCACAGTCGCCGTTGCCGCCGAAAGCGACCTTGCCCCGAGCGCACCACACGTCGCCGTGCAGATTCATATAACCGTTGATGAGACAAACCTCGTCATTCGCGGTACAGTTGTTGCCCCAAACGAACACATCGCCCTTGAGGATGTTTCTGCCGCCGCCGCCGAGCGTCAGCTTGCCGTACACATACGTCGTACCATTGACCGTGACTTGAGCGCCCCATGCCGTAGTTGAGCTGAAGTTGCCCATACAGTGCACCTTGCCGAAGGAGTAGGTCGCGCTGCCGTTGTTCAGCGACAGATCGCCTCCGGTATACAGCTCGCCGCCGATCGCCGCCGGGCCGGAGAAAGAAGCCTTTCCGCCGACATAGGCGTTGCCGCCGACGCTGATGCCCATGCCCCATCCGGGATTCAACTCGCCGCCGACATATAGATCACCGGACACATAAACCGGGCATTGCGGCGTAAAATTGTTCTTAACATACAGGTTGCCGCGCACATACAAGAGCGCCGTACTATTGTAGCCTGTGCTGAGAGAACCGCGGCAAAGCACGCTGCCGTTGGAAAAGGCAATCACGTTTTGCAAATTGGTATCCCCGTTGTAAACATACGCATATGACGCATTGGGCGACAGGTGCGGATGCGGGTCGGTAAACTGTTCCTTCTGCGCCGTGGGAGCGATGGACATGATCATCTCGTCCCAGTCGGGTATCTCCTGCGTCGCCGCATGCTCGACGACCGAGGGCCTCGTTCCCATGTTGTTGCAAAAGACGACGTTCCGCGCCGCAACAATGGTGTCGATAATTGCCGCATCGTTCGTGCCGACGCGAATACTGCCGTTGGCAAAGATAGCGCCGGCCACCTCGCGGAGGTCGCCGTTGAGATTGAAGGTGATATCCGCTCCATGGAACATCAGATAGTCAAAGTCGATCGACATATTCTTTTTGATATACTTGGCGGCGGCGTGTGCCTCGATGCGCATTTTGTCCCTGGAAAACAAGCCGGAAAACAGCGTTTGACACTCAAATGTGTCCCGCACGCGGATAACGCCCTCCTGCGGAAACTCGATGATTACGTCATCGGTCGAGAATCCGTTTTTTTGCACATAGTCGAGCGCAACGGTTTTGGCGCGCGCCTTATCGGGCAAGCTCGTCACCGACGCCAGCGCCGCCGCATCCATGGCGTTTTGCAGACGGCTCTTTTGGTAGTAGCGCAGCCCTAAATCCGTAACCAAAGACGCCACCGTCAGAAAGACGATCAGCGCAAAGGCAGCGATCACCATGACTGCGCCGCTCTCATCCTTACAAAAACTTGTTCGGCCATTCCGAAAACGGGTTCCTGTTTTCACATTTACCGCCCCCTTTCCGCGGACGTCGTTTCAGCGGCAGTGTCGTACAACAAACAGGCGTGCCGCCGTTATTCGGATTCGGAGAAGGACGCCTGAATCGCCTGGAGCTGACGTGTCAGCTCCTCAACCGCCGCGTTGGCCTGCTCGATATGGTAATTCTGCATCTGAACTTTCTTTTGCAGTTTGACCTGTTCCTTGCGCAGCTCGTCCTCGCCGGCGGACAATTTCTCGGCATACACGTACGCCTTCTCCTTGATCTCGGATTTCATCTGCTTGATTTGTTTTTTGTATGCATCGTTCTTTTCGGTCAGCAGCGCATTCTCGACATGGGCTCTGCTCAGTTCCGCTTTGAGCGAGGCGTTTTCATTCTCTACCTTATCAAAGTGGACCTGCGCCGTGGCGTGCTCTGCGCTCTGAATTTCCTTTTCCTCCTGCACGGCCTGCAGCTTCGCCTTGATCTCTTCGATCGTTCCCAGCGCCTGCTCATACTGCGTCTGCAAGGATTGTTGCTGTTCGATCTGCTGCTTCAGCCCCTCGATCCTTGCGGCAGACGTTTCCAGCTCTCTCTCCAGGCTTTCCCGCGCGGCGCGTTCGTCGTCGACCTTTTTTTGCATTTCCGCCTCCATCTGGATGCGGGAGGCCTGCATCTCTTCGATCTTGTCTTTCAGTCCGGCAATCGCCGCCTGCGCTTCGTCAAGCTGCGATTGATCCGCATCCGTCGAATCCTCCTCTTTCTTTTCGGACTCTCCGCCGTAACGCGCCAAAACCTTATCCCGTTCACGGTTCGCCAGCGCGAGCGCCGACTTCATCTCCGCCATGCGCTTTTCGTAGTTTTTCGAGGCGTCCTTCATGGTGCGGTCCATTTCCTCGATATACGCCAGCACCTCTTCGGGATCGTAGCCGCGCGTTACTTTTTTAAACGTTACGGTCGATGCAATTTCGGTCTGCGCGGTTTTGCTTTCATTTTTGCTTTTCATGGTAATACCTCACATTATGCTTTATTCTATGGTCAGTTTGTCGCCTGTTTCGAGTCCGAGTCGTGCGCAGGTGCCTGCATTGACCTCCACGACTCCCACGGCCCGTTTGACCGTTTTTCCGATTTTCCACGGATGGATGTTTTCGTCGATATGCAGTACCGTGCCGTCTCCGGACAGATAGATCACATCGAGCGGAAACTTCATGTTCATCATGTGGATCTGATTACAGGGCCGGATAAACAACCCGTAACTGTCGGGAATCGACTGTGTAAACATCAGTCCCCGAAGCCGCTCAAGAAAGCTCGCGGTGACGTCCACATCGGGGATCAATACTGCGTCCCCTTTCCGAAGCGTCGCTTTTTCCATGTCCTTCCCCTCCGCTTAAAATGTATCGATGATTTTGAGTACAGACGGTCCCATCAGGATAATGAAGATAACCGGAAAAATAAACAACAGCATGGGGATAAGCATCTTGATGGACGCTTTATTTCCCTTTTCCTTGGCCTGCTGACTGCGCTCTAACCGAAGCTGTTCGGACTGGGAGTGCATGACATTGTTTATGGGAATGCCGAGCTGTTCCGCCTGGATGAGCGCGGAGGAAAACGTCTTCAGCTCGTCGAGCGTGGTGCTGTCGCACAGATGCTGCAGCGCTTCGCGGCGGGTCAGCCCCATCTGGATCTCTCTGTATACGATCAGCAGCTCGTCAATAAACGGACCGTGCAGCTTTTCAGACACCTTCATCAGCGACGCGTCAAAGCTCAGCCCCGCTTCGATACAAACGCACAGCAGATCCATGGCGTCAGGAAGCTGCCGCTTGATCCCGTTTTGGTGACCGGAAACCCGGGAACGCAGATAATAGGTCGGGCCCATAATGCCGATGAGCGCGCCCACGCAGAGAACCAGAAGCAAATACAGCGGTTCGAGCTTTACGACCAGTATGACAATAAGCGTCAGCACCAAAGAAACGACCAGGACCACCGTTTTGATAAAGTTGAAGTCCTCCGGGTCCATAAAGATACCCGCAAGTCGAAGCTGCTTGGCGATCACTTCGAGTTTTTTTGACTTATCGTTGGATCTGTTTTTCTTTTTGGGAGCCATTTTCCGCAGGAAGGCAGACAGACTTCTCAAGCTCTTGCCGAACAGACGAGAGGCGAGCGAAACCTGCAGCTCTTCAAATTCCGGACGGTCTATCGTGCCTTTGATCTGTTCAAGTCTGCGCTCTTTTTCGTCCGCGCGCTTGCCGAACGGCGCGGCGATCAGCACAAAGAGAATAAACGCAAACAGCGCATAGGAGATAACGACATATTCCACAAAAGCACCTCCCTGTCAGTATTTGATCGTAACTACTTTCCGAATGGCAAGGAATCCGAAAACCTCCATGACGACGCACACAATGAGCATGATCCGCCCGGCCGAAGTCGTAAAGAACGTACTCATATAGCTGGGGTTAATGAGCATGAGCGCTACGGCGATAAACGCGGGCAAAGCGCCGATGATCAAACCGGAGGTTCTGCCCTGTGCTGTGATGGAGCGGATCTCGCCCTTGATTTTCAGTCGGTCGCGAATGGTGTTGGAAATGATGGTCAGAATTTCCGACAGGTTGCCGCCGGTGGTTCTCTGGATGCAAACCGCCGAAACGACCAGCAGCAGGTCGGGACTCTTAATGCGGTCGGCCATGTTTTCAAGCGCCTCTTCCATCGTCGACCCGTAACGGATCTCGTTGCAGACACGGCTGAACTCCACACCGATGGGCGCGGGCATATCCATTGCGACGTTGTCCATCGCCTGCTGGAAGGAGAAGCCGGAGCGAAGGCTGTTGCACATCATAATCAGCGTATCGCCGAGCTGACTCTCGAACACCTTGAGCCGTTTGTCTTTTTTGATTTTGATGAAGAGCAGCGGCATGAACGCGCCCAATCCCGCCAAGGTCAAGGACGGCAGGATCCCTGCGCCGAACAGCGCCGCCAAACCTGAGGGGACGAATGTGACGACGATCCAAACAAGCGCAAACTCTTCGGGCCGCATCATGATGTCCGCGCTGATGAGCGCGTCGAACAGCGTGTCCATGAGCTTGCGGCTTTTTTCGGAGCGATTGATCGCCGCCTCTGCGCCCTCGCCCGTTGCCCGTGCCAAAATGGATTCTCTCCGCTTCGTTTTGGCGTTTTCGGCCGGCTTGTTTTTGAACAAGCGCTTCATTCTGTCCCGAACCGCCCGTTTTTCCTTTGTTGCGGTACCGGCGACGCTGACTGCCAAAAAGAAGTTGAAAAACCCGAAAACCACGGCGAGAATGATTGCACTAATTTGTAAACCACTCATAATTGACGCTCACTCCGTTTCCGCGGATTTTTTCCAAGGCCTTGGGGCGAACGCCCGTTGCCTTGAACTTGCCGATAAACTTACCCTCTGCATCCACACTGCCGTCTGTTTCATAGACGAAAATGTCCTGCATACTGACGATGTCGCCCTCCATGCCGACGACCTCTGTAATGCTGGTGATCTTTCTCGAACCGTCGCGCAGACGGCTCTGCTGGACGATCAGGTCGATAGCGGAAGCCACCTGGTCCCGGATCGCGCGAAGCGGCAGCTCCATGCCGGACATGAGCACCATCGTCTCCAAACGGGACAGGGTGTCGCGGGGAGAGTTGGCGTGCGTCGTTGTCAGCGAGCCGTCGTGACCTGTATTCATCGCCTGTAGCATGTCCAGAGTCTCTTCGCTTCGCACCTCGCCGACGATGATCCTGTCGGGACGCATACGCAGAGCGTTCTTAACGAGGGCGCGAATTGTGATGGCGCCCTTGCCCTCCAGGTTGGCGGGACGGGCTTCCAAGGTGATCACGTGTTCCTGGTGCAGCTGCACCTCGGCGGCGTCCTCGATGGTCACGATACGTTCATCGTCCGGAATGTAGGAGGACAGCACGTTGAGCAGCGTCGTTTTGCCGGAGCCTGTACCGCCGGCCACGACAATGTTCAGCTTTCCCTTGACGCAAGCCTCCAAAAACTGAAGCATCTTCGGGTTCAGCGAGCCGAACTGTAAAAGCTGCGCGGCGGTTATGGGCTTTTTGCCGAACTTACGAATGGTCAGCACGGGTCCGACCAACGACAGCGGCGGAATGATCGCGTTGACACGCGAGCCGTCCAAAAGACGTGCGTCAACCATGGGGCTTGCCTCGTCGACGTGACGGCCGACCTGAGAAACGATGCGGTCGATAACGTTCATCAGATGCTCCTCGTCGCGGAACTTCAGACCGGTCAGCTTCAGCTTGCCCTTTTCCTCGATGTAGATATGGTCGGGACCGTTGACCATGATTTCGGAGTATTTCGGATTCTGTATCAATTCCTCGATCGGGCCGTAACCCATGATGTCGTTGAACAGCTCCGTCGCGACCTGCGCACGGTCGATACGCGCGATCATGTTTTCATCGTCGTTGACACGGTCGTCGATCATTTTGAACATCATCGCGCGGTCGGTGATCGCCTGTCCCGTTTTGTTCATCTCACGGATGATGTCGCCGTGGATCTTGCGCTTTATGTCGAGATAGGGGTCTTTTTCTTTGATCGGTTCTGCCTTGGCACTTTCCTCGCTCATCGCAGTCGGCTGCGCCGATGCGGCGACGTTTTTCTCCTCACCCTTGCGGTGATCCATTCTGTCTAAAAGTCCCACGAAGAACCCTCCTTTTGCGTCGCATTATTTTTTCTTGGAATCAGCCTTGCTCTTTTGCGTCTCGTCCCGGGCCGCTTTCTTCTTCGTTTTCTTTTCCGGTTCCATCAGGACCTTAATGCCCGTATGCTCGGCGATCACCTTTTCCGTCAGATGGCGAAGCGAACTGCCGAGCGTAGACCTCGGATCGGCGAGCACGGCGGGCTGACCTTTGTTCACGCAGGAAATCGCCGTCTTGCCGTCGTAGGGGATGACATAGTAGATTTCCAAGCCGAACATTTTGGTATAGTCCGCGGGCTTGATGATGCCCTTTTCATACTTGTTGATGATGAATTGCAGCTTATCCTTTTGGTGAAGCTGGTCGAGAATGTCGTACGACATCTTGGCGTTTTTGAGCGAGAGGATGTCGGTGTTGTACACCATGAAGATCTCCTCACAGCTCTCGCACGCCGTAATCGTGATGTCGTTGAAAGCCGCCGACATATCCACGATCACGTACTCATAGAACGGGCGCATGATGTCGATGATCCTTTCCACGGCAGACGGCTGCACGTACTCGGCGAACTCCGCGCTTTTCGGCGCGCACAGAACACGCAGGCCGCTGCTGTGGTCAACGGAAAAGCTGTTGATGTTTTCGATCGTGATGCCGCCTCTGTCCTGCACCAGATCCACAATGGAGTATTTGGAATCGGCGTCCAGAGAGATCGCCACATCGCCGCATTGCAGATCGAGGTCAAGGAGCATGACGCGCTTGCCCTCTCTGGCAAGAGAAACCGCCGTGTTGACGGCAATCGTCGTTTTGCCCGTGCCGCCCTTGCCGCTGAAGAAGCCGAGAACCTTGCAGCGTACTTTTTTGCCCTCGTTGCTGTCGAGGGACCGCTGCTGCTCGAGGGCGAGAACGGTTTTCAAGTCCTCGGAAAAATCCTGTGGCGCGACGCCGGTGAAGGGCATCACCTTGCGGATGCCGTAGCCGGCCGCCTTGTTGACCAGATCGACGCTGATGTTGTCGGTCACAAGAACGACCATGCTGCTGCGCACCGTGATCAGCAGATCCTGCACAAAAGTGAATACGCTGTCCTGTACCTCGCCGCGCACGGCGCACAGCACCACCTCGGGGAACAGGTTGACGATCTTGGTTTTGGCTTCCGCGCCGTAGTCGGAGTAGCCGCTGATGGCGAACTGTTCACGCTGCAGGAGGTTTTTGACCTCGATGCGCAGATCCAGATCGTCGGATAATATGACAACATTGATTTTTTCCATCTTACTTTACCTCCGATACCCCTTGCGTCAGCTCGCCGCCGTTGTGGAGGGCGGAGCAGTCGTGATTTCGCCCATGCCGTAGTTGGTTTGCGGCTCTTTCAGGGAGCTTTCCGTGACGGTGTTGCCTTCCTCGTCGGTCACGGGCTCGGTCGTTACCGTCGTGAGCGACGCTCCCTCTGCGTAGGGCACAAGGACGATGCGGATATTCTCGCCCAACTTCATCAGCGTTTCGATCTGCTGTTCGGTCAAGGACAGCGTCAGCAGCGTATAGGACGTTGTTTCGGCGCCTGACCTGACCATCTTTTGGTCGGAATAGGTGCCCACAAACAGCACGGGGATGTTTTTAAGGATCGGATTCTTCGCTTCGTCTCCCATCCGGTCGTAAATATGGATGTAGTCTCCCGAACGCAGGAAACAAGCTACGGAGTTGGTTTCACCCACAGCGATGGTGTACGCATATTTTCCCTCGCCCAAGTGGTAGGACAGACGATACTCTCCGTTGCTCTCTAAGCCGTTATCGCCTTCACGCAGGTCTGTCAGCTTCGATGCGAGCACCTGTTCGCCTTTGCGGATCGTTTCGGTCGCCATATAGCCGATGACTTCCTGCGGATTCACCAGTGTCCCGTATGTAATGGAGGAAACGGGCAGCTTCGTCACCTGGAACATTTCGGGCGTGACGATCGTATCCTTTTCGATATCCTCTATCGCGATGAGTACGTCCGCCTCCTTCACGCCGGTAACGGCGGAATTATGCTGAAGGCTGTTGACGAAGAAATAGGTTGCGAAGCCGGCGATCAGTGCAAAAATCACTGCAAATAGATAAATTTTTCTCATACTGTTCAGACCTTTCTATGACTCGACTTTCATGACCACTTTGGCGGTAAGCATTCGGGACTGCTGGCCCGTCACCGTGCTGATGACCGGCGTGAGATAGTGGAACTCTTTTTCGGCGGCTACGACCACGTCGCCGCTCAAAGGATCAAGCGGTTTCGTATAGGCGACCGTAACAACGACGTCATCGATCGGATATGTGTCATCGATGAAGTTTTCGATATGCCGCAGGATGCCGTCCGTCTCTTTGTTTTCTGCGGTGTTGACCACGGCATACCGTGCGCCCTCCCGGCAGATATTGTTCAGCGCCAACTGGTTATAGTACATCCAACCGAAATCCAATATGCCGCAAAGGATCAGCAGAAAAATCGGCAGAATCAACGCAAGCTCCAGCATTGCCTGCCCGTCCTCGCCCCGAAACCGTCTGCGGGTACGACGTTTTTTCATGCCGGTCACCTCCAAGTTGCGAAATATAAATAAACAGCCGAAAGCGATTGCACCCGCTTCCGACCTTTCATTTCATGTATTCATTTATTCCGTAAGCGGGAATGGATGGTCTTATCGAGAATGGGCAGGCTGCAAACCTGCAGCCTGCCCTGTTGATTTGCGGAATATGTTCTCGATGATGGGAGCCGCTTATGCTCAGGTGGTCGTGGCCTCCGCGGCGTCAAGAGCGTCATTGGTCTTGTTGAAGATCTCTCTGATCTTCGGGCCGAGCGCCACAAGCGCTACGATGACAACGATGGCGATGAGGGCGATAATCAGGCCATACTCTACCATGCCCTGTCCTTCTTCATCCTTAAACCAATTTAGTAACATTATATACCCCTCCGTTTTAAACAGTATTGTTTGGTTTCTTTTGACCGGGAGCGACGCTTATGCTCAGGTGGTCGTAGCCTCCGCGGCGTCAAGAGCGTCATTGGTCTTGTTGAAGATCTCTCTGATCTTCGGGCCGAGCGCGACGAGCGCTACGATAACAACGATGGCGATGAGGGCGATAATCAGGCCGTATTCTACCATGCCCTGTCCTTCTTCATCCTTAAACCAATTAAGTAACATTTTATATCCCTCCGTATTATCAGACGTTATATTATGAGTTTTGTTGACCGGGAGCGACGCCTATTCTCAGGTGGTCGTGGCTTCAGCGGCGTCAAGAGCGTCATTGGTCTTGTTGAAGATCTCTCTGACCTTCGGGCCGAGCGCTACGAGCGCTACGATGACAACGATGGCGATGAGGGCGATAATCAGGCCGTACTCTACCATGCCCTGTCCTTCTTCATCCTTAAACCAGTTGAGTAACATTTTTCCTTCCTCCGTTCATTTTTAACTGCGATTTTGTTTTACAGCACTCCGAAGATCTGCTGTTCCATCCCTGTGAACACGGGGTAGATGATGGTCGCGACGCTTCCCAAGGCCAGGAACGGTCCCATCGGAACTTTGGTTTTGAGATTGCCTTTTTTTCGTGCCATCAGGTAAACCAGGAAGAACACCAGTCCTATGGCCATGATGACGGCAGATTGAAGGAATCCGAAAATTCCGAGACAGCAGCCGATTGCCGAAGCAAACTTTACATCACCCGTACCGATCGGTATGCCGAAGAACATCGGCAGTTGGTAGAGGATGAATGCGGCGGCCAGTCCGATCGCCGACGGGAAGACGGCTTCCTTTACCGAAACCCCGGTGACAAGCTCATAAATCACAGCAGCCGAACGAACGACTAAAAGAGCCAACACAGAGAGGTTCGGGATCTTTTGAATATCAAGGTCAACCACTCCAATCGCAAGCACTATCGAGATGTAAGCGGCGTACTCTAACCGTTTTGCCGTCGTCCCGTAGAGCTTGAAAATTACTGCAAAAAGAAGGCCGGATATCAGTGCCCAAATCACTGCCAAAACAATGTTGTCGATCGCTTCCCTCTTGGTGCTTTCTTCGGTTCTGCGCTTCACCTGGAAAACGCCGATGCGGTTCATCGCAAGTCCGGCAACCATGCCGATTGCTCCACCGTATAACATTTCGTTCATCGTCGTTCCTCCGGCGCTCCGACCGGTACCAGCCGGGAATGATTTGTAAACGCTGTTTTGAGGCTACTTCCTGTTTACGATTTCATCATAGCATGTCGTTTTAGAAAAGTCAAACACTTTTTTTGACGGTATATTAGAATTTTTGTACAATATGCACAACGAGTGAAAGCGACGCTAATAAGGATCAATTACCAATATTTTGGATAGTTTTCGGCATTTTTCACCAAATAACCACGCTTCAATTTCCAATAACGAAATCTGAACGCCGGTTATGTCTATTTATTTCCAATAACGGATTAAAAATTTGTTACATTTGCACAGTTTTTCGTGCTTTTTATTATTATTTATATGATTTGCAATTCCCGCTGTTTCTATTCTTAGCACGGCCCACTCATCAAGGAATTGCACAGCTTTCCTGATGTTACGGCCAGATCGTTTTAGCGTCCGAAAAACAGAAAAATCCCGCCAAGTCAAGCAATACACCTGACCTGACGGGAACAGTTTGTCCGTATTTACTTTTCCGGGATCTGCAGCTCCTGTCCGGTATACAGCACGTTGCTCTTGAGCCCCGAAAGCTTCACGATCTCCGTATAGCGCGACCCTTTGCCGAGGTACGTCTGTGCGATCTGCCAAAGCGTGTCGCCGTGCTTGACGGTATACGTCCTGCCTGCTACTTCGGCTTTCGGCGTGATCGCCCAACATACAAAGGAAAAGGCACTGCAGAACAGTTCCACAGTGCCCGGAACCTTAATACCAGATGAAGCCTAACAGGAAAATGCGAATAAGGAGTTGCCACCAAGTGTATTTAACTGTGACTTTGAAATCGGTTTTCAATCGCCTGCGTCGCCGTGCCCGTGATGCGGATATCCTCCACGGGGAAGTTCGAGAGCGCGTAAGACACATGCTCTGCGTCGACGGTCACGATGCCGTTCATCGGCTTGGTCACCTCGTAGATACGGAACAACTGCAGGTCGGCGGTATCGTTGGGCTTAGCCTTTACGAACCGATCGATCTGCAGCTTGTCGAACAGCGTGCCGGTGACGGGATAGGTCAGCGACAGCTCGAATACGCCGTTGCGCTCCTCCGTCACGACGCAGGACATGGCTTCTTTCAGAAAACCGACCGTGGTGTCGTCTTGCATGAGAATGGGGATCAAAAAAATCACCTCCGCTGTTGCGGGATTGGGTTGGGTGTGCTATACTATGAAAAACTGTGGAAACGGAGCGGCATTATGAACACATGGTGGATATGTTTTATTCCGTTGATGATTCTGCTCATCGTCCTTGCCCAGCAGAGAAAAGAAACAAACAAATACATCGAAGCCAGAATCAGAAGACGAAAAGGAGATCCAGAAATGCAGAAACTCGCTGAAAGATTCATCGGAAAAGACGTCATGATCAACACCGTAGCATCCGGTACCTATGACGGCATTTTGAAAGAGATCGTCGACAACGCTGTCGTGCTGGAAAAAGACGGCAAGGAAACAATCGTCAATCTTGATTACGTGATCCGTTTAAGAGAATATCCGAAAAACAAGCACGGGAAAAGAAAGTCGCTAATCACCGATTAAACCGGATCACCACCGCCCCAGCCACACGTGCACAATCCGCATAACCCGTTTCCAATACAGCTCCGGTACGATAAACAGCCAATGTACCATGTAGGCTCACCTCCTTTGAAAGCGTGATTTGTAATGTATAAAAAATAGCCTCTCCCGCAGGAAAGCTGCCGAACGAAGAACTGTACCGCCGTCAGGTTGAGACGCTGAAACTGTTTCTCTCAAAACACGCCATCACGCAGGCGCAGTTTGAAAAAAGCTATCGGGATCTGATGGAGAAGATGCATATAAGAAAAACTGCAGGTTGATAAGACCGGGATTTGATGGAGGGAATTCAAATGAAACTATCTAATAATTACAGCAAACATATCCGCAGCACACCCAAAGAAATCGGCCGCGAATACTTTTTGCCGTTGCTTGCGGAATTCGGAATTCTGGTTCTTTGTATAATTCCGTTCTATCTGTTCAGAGGACTCGGCTCCTTGATTCAGCAGCCGTCTCCGGTCGGTGAGGATCTGACCAGCCCGACTGCGGGACGACTGGCGTATGGAGTGATTGCGCTGACACTATGGCTTGTCTTTTCCTGGGTCGCGTCGAACGCAGCAAAGAAAGACAAGCATTATTCCTCGTCGTTGTTCGGGTTTGCGGCGGGAATTCTGCTTTGGCAGTTCATCGGCGAAACATCCTGGCATTATTCGGTCGGCGGCGTTCATTTCGTTCCGTTTGAAAGCGTCACCACTTTTCCGCTTGCCTGCCTGTTTATTCTCCTGATGCTCTATGGCAAAAAGCACCACAGCTTCGACTGGGGCATCTGGTGTATGCTTCTCTCGTTTGCGTTTAACTGGATGGGACATTATGTGATGGAAGGAACATACCCGTTTGTCGCAAACCATGTGGATCAGCACACATGGTATGTCTGCGCATCTTTGGTTTCGGGCGTCTGCGGATTGATTTACAGCATCATATTCCTGTTGTTCCGTGTCAAAACCAGACGGGGCAGGATCCTTGCGTCCATGATGACATATATTTCCATCGGTGTGATTGCGTTCGGATTGATCGAGGGATAACAATGTCAATAAATCAGGAATTGAGAAGGAGATTTGGTGGTACGCTGGTTCACGCTATTGGGGGATCAATATTTCGGTTTTTGGGGACTGGGGCTTGTTCTATTTTCTATTCAAGAAATCCCCTATATGCTGATGCCTCTTTTCCATCTGGATGCAAACCCAATTATGACTATGACGGAGACTTCTGTCGCGCTGAACATCTGCGAGAAGATTCTCGGATCGTTGTGTATTGCCCTTATGGCCTTTGTCATTCACAAGAACGCCATGCCATTCTCGGTGGACAGTGGCAGCAAAAAGCTGTTCTTTGCGATGGCTGTGGTTATCCTGTTTGCCAACTATTTCGGCTGGATGCTGTACTTCACAGGTCATCAGAGCACTTTTGTGATGATGCTTTTTATCGTAACCATGCCACCGTTGTATTATGTGTCCATAGGTCTTTGGCGGCAAAACACTCCGTTGGGTGTGACTGGGGCCGTGTTCCTGGCAGTGCACTTTTTTCATGTACTGGGAAATCTGCGGAGAATGTCGCTATAAATTCCGGTTTGAGGAGGAGATTTGAATGAGAACACTGTGTTTGTACTACACGAGAACGAATACAACGAAAGAGATCATGGAAAACATTGCAAGGATCATCGGCGCTGACGCGGCCGAATACACAGACGGAAAGAACCGAAGCGGATTTCTGGGATATGTGGGAGCTTGCTTTGCAACTGTAAAGAATACAATATCCAAAGTCTCGATCAAGGGTGAGATCAACTTAAAAGAATATGACCGCCTAATAATCGGTATGCCTGTATGGGCCGAAGGTCCCTGTGCCATCGGAAAAGCTCTGCTCAAAAAGTACGCCAGCGTCATGCCGTCCGAAGTGTACTATGTGGTGACGCATATGGGCGATAAAAATGATTACACAGCAAAAATCAAAGCAATGGACAAACTTCTGGGCAGACCTTCCGCAGGACAGGTCTCTATAAGAACAAAAGAGAACGACTATATCAAGGAAAGCGCTGCATTTGCGGAAACGCTGGTTTGAGACTCGCTATAAAGTCTTGTTATATCCGACATATTCCGGTTTGCCGCTCACATCCGCCGGTGCCAATCCCGAACAATCCGCATAGGCCGTTTCCAATACAGCTCCGGTACGATAAACAGCCAATGAACCATGTAACTTACCTCCCTTCTGAAAGAGTGGAATATATAATGTATAAAAAAGAGCCTCTCCCGCAGGAGAAGCTCCCGAACGAAGAACTGTACCGCCGTCAGGTTGAGACGCTGAAGCTGTTCCTGTCCAAGCACGCCATCACACAGGCGCAGTTTGATAACAATAAAGAAATGGAAAGGTGAACACAAATGACAAGAAAACTGACTGCACTGGTATTAGCGTTCGCAATGATCTTGGCGCTCCTTTGCGGATGCGCGCCGAAAACCGAAGAGCCGACGGAATACATCGGGATCATTTCCGCAATGGATAATGAGATCGACCTATTGCTCAAAGAAGCGGAAATTGACCATGTGGATACGGTGGCGGACATCAAATATTACGTCGGCAGTCTATGCGGTCAGTCGGTCGTGATCACTCGTTCCGGTATCGGAAAGATACGCGCGGCATCGGGTGTTACAACGATGCTGATCAAGTACCCGATCTCAAAAGTGATATTCACGGGAATAGCCGGCGGAGTCGCGGATGAACCGCAGGTGCTCGACGAGGTCATTGCCACCAAACTTATCGAACACGATTACGGCATTTATTCAAACGACGGATTCAAATGGCGTTCGGGCGATCCCGGTTTCGGGAACGAGACGGGCGTTTACTACGAGTGCGATCCTCAACTTGTACAGCTCGCGTACGACTCCGCGATCGAAGTTATGGGTAAGGATCACGTTTTCAAGGGAACGGTCGCGACAGGCGACCAGTTTATCGCGAACAGTGAATACGTCAAGAAACTGCGGGACGACTACAACGCCTACGCCTGCGAGATGGAAGGCGCGGCGGCCGCCGTTGTCTGCATCAAATACAAAATTCCTTTCGTGGTGATCCGCGCGCTTTCCGACAAGGCGGACGGTAACGCGCATGAAAGCTATGAGAATTTCGGAGACAGAGCGGCGGACAATTCAAACCATATCGTCATCAAAATGCTGGATACCCTCGGAAAATAAAACTGCGTTTATCATTCGGATGCATGTGACGACGTCATTGCCCGACATGACCGAGTGCTGATCGGATCGGAGTTTTCATGGACATTACGCACTTCTGCTTGGAATTCGGGATTTGCGGAGGAAAAGGTTATGCCGTTTGATTATAAAAAAGAGTATAAGGAATTTTACATACCAAAGAATAAGCCGTCCATCGTGACGGTTCCGAGTATGCGCTATATTGCGGTTCGTGGACATGGTGATCCGAAC
>JAFSYP010000036.1 GCA_017449935.1 Clostridia bacterium | reverse complement strand
TATCGTGAAGCAGTTGGAAGATTTCGTTCCGGCATACGTCGGCTGCGGCGGCACCGAGATCGACGGCCTGGACTTCGTGCTCTGCCACAAGATCCTGCGTAAGTTTGAAGCCCTCAACCTTTCCTTCATCCGCGACGAGATCGGCGGCTTGATCACCTATCTGAACAAGCATTTCGGCAAGTCCAACATGAAGGAATCCAAGGAATACCTCGAAAGACTCCAGAAGCTGATCTGATCATTTCTGTGATTCCATACTACGCTAAAGGGGACAGCGCAACATGAGCAACGAAAAGGTTTCTGAATTATACGGTGAATATCAACTGATGATGAAGTCCCTCGTGGAAGGCGACGACTATTATCAGCACTTGATGGAAGCGATCAGCGCCGGCAACAACAGCTTCTCTCTTTTCAACCGTTACTTTGAAAAGAAGATCGACCTGCGCTGGGTCGACGCCATCGAGGCGTGTATCATCCCGCTCGATACCATTATCCGTAACCCCCGTAAGTTCATCGTGCAGGAAGAAGAAATCGTGCCGATCGAGCGCGCGCGTAAGATCACGGCGGAGTCTGTGCGCCACCTTGCACAGCACACCAGCATGATCGCCCGCGTCGAAGGCGACCGCGTGACCCCCAGCAAGATCCTGAACGTGTTCCGTGAGGAAAGCTTCGAAATCTATGAGAACCGTTTCATCTTCACGCTGCTGAAGAACCTTCAGCGTTTCGTGGACCAGCGCTATGACGTGCTGTTCTCACTCGACAGCGACGAATCCATGGCTTCGCTCAAGATGAGCAGCGAGATCGAAAACGGCCGCGAACAAATCAAATACAATCTGGAGATCTCCACCAAGTCCTGCGACGAGCACAGTGATGGCGAGATCAAGGATACCAAGGACGCGACGGCGTTCGAGAGAATCGAGCGCATCAAGCGCATCGTCAATGAATTTGCACATTCCAGCTTCATGCGCGACCTGCAGGGCTGTACGCCCGTGCGTCCGCCGATCATGCGTACCAACGTGATCAGCAAGGACGTCAACTTCCGCGCGTGCCTTGAGCTGTGGCAGTTCATCTCCGCCTACAACGAGGTAGGTTATGAGATCATTGCCAAGGAGACGGACGAAATGGTCAGCGACGAGTATCGCGACGACCTGTTCCGCATCTTCACCACTAACTACCTGCTCCTGAAGAACAACACCGTTGAGGAAGAGAACATCCAGGGCAAGATCCGCAAACGCAGAGTCAAGCCCAAGATGCTCAAGCGCCTGGCCGAAGAGCTGGTCCTCAACTACGATATGGAAGAAGTCGAGATCCGCAAGGTCTTCGTCGACGAGCTCAAGCGCGTCAGCAAGAAGAAGATCGCCGGCGAGCAGAAGATCAGAGACGCGATCACCAGAGCTCTGGACGCCGAGAACGCCAGAAAGGCCGAGATCGAAGCCAAGAGACTGGCCGAGATCCAGCGTCAGAAGGAGATCGAGAAGCGCCGCAAGCAGATGGAAGCGGCGAGGATCGCCCGCGAGAAGCAAAAGGAAAAGGAGCGGATCGCCCGCGAGAAGGCCAGAGAAAAGGCGCGCAGAGAAAGAGAGAAGGCCGCCGAGCTGGCCGCCAAGGAGAAGGAACGTCTGCGCCTGCAAAAGGAAAAAGAGCGCAAGGAAAGAGAGCTTGCCGCTCTGCAGGCCAAGAAGGAAAAAGAGCGCTTAGCGAAGCAGGCCGCGATCGCCAGACAGAAGGAAAAAGAACGTCTGGCCAAAGAGAAGCAGAAGGAAAAGGATCGCTTAGCCAGAGAGAAGGCCGCGCAGCTTGCAAAGGAAAAGGCTGCGGCCATCAAGCAGAAGGAAAAAGAACGTCAGGCGAAGGCCAAAGCGGCGCAGGCGGAGAAAGACCGCATCGCGCTGGAAAAGCAGAAAGAGAAAGAGCGCCTGGCCAGAGAGAAGCAAAAAGAAAAAGAGCGTCTTGCGAGAGAAGCGCAAAAGGAAAAGGATCGTCTTGCAAGAGAGAAGCAGAAGGAAAAAGAGCGCTTAGCCAGAGAGAAGGCTGCGCAGATCGCCAAGGAGAAAGCCGCTGCCGCCAGACTCAAGGAAAAGGAACGTCAGGAAAAAGCAAAGGCTGCACTGAAGGAAAAGGAGCGCATCGCCCGCGAGAAGCAGAAAGAAAAAGAACGTCTTGCGCGCGAGAAGCTGAAAGAAAAGGAACGTCTTGCCAAGCAAAAGGCGGCGCAGAATTCCAAGGCCAAAGCGGCAGCAGCCAAAAAGGCCGCGGCGCCGTACCCGGAAGAAGAATAATCATCCGGAACGATCCCTGTCAGCGGACGCTGATCTGTAAAGCTGCACAGCTTTACGCTATGTAAAGTAATATGCTTTACACACGATTTCGTCGGAGGTAATCGGAGTTATGAAGAAAAGATTGGGTATACGGGCGCTGGCAGTAATGCTGGCTGCATCGATGGTTATGTCTGCTTCAACAGGGATGGTTTCGGCCAAAGGTTCTGCTGGCGCGGGCGCTTCCGTGACGGGCGATGTCTCCGACGCATCGACTGCTGCGGAATCGACCAGCCGTTCTTCGCAGAAGACCGGTTCCGCTGCCGAAAACATTGCCGTGGAAGGCAGCGCGCTGACCGTTTCGCAGGCTCCGGCCGGGCTGAACGGCTCCGGCACATCGGCCGCGCCCTATCAGATCGGGTCGCTCAGCGATCTCGTCCTGATGAACCGCTATATCAATTATGAACAATCCGGCGTAAAATACTTTGAACTTACAAATGATATTGATCTGAGCAAGGTCCGGTTCACGGATTTTGACGGCGTCAAGGCGCTCGTTTCCGCAAAGCCGACGCTTTCCGGAAACGCAAACGTATATTTCCGCCTGAACGGCAACGGCCATAAGCTGTACGGCCTGAACGCCTCCACCTCGAAGTCGGCGACGAACGTCGCGATCTTCGGCGTTGTGAACGCGAATTCCTCGATCGAAAACCTTGTGCTGGAAGGCTGTACGCTGCGCATCAATTCCGCCGCGGACGGCGCTTTCGCGCTGCTTGCCGTGCAGAATTACGGCACGATCCGGAACGTAACGATCAAGGACAGCGTTCTGGATTTGCGTCTCGGAAATATTTCATCGGTCGATAAGAACGACGGTCCGCTCTCCGGGATCGGCGACGGACACGTCTATCGCGGCTGCGCGCTCGGCGTGGCCGACAATGCCGGCGTGATCGAGAAGCTCACGATCACCGGAAGCGATACGAATAAAGGTATCTTCACAAAGGGCGCCAGAAGCTGCGTCGGCCTTGTCGCCGGCCAGAACCGCAAACAGATCTCCGACGTCGCCGTTTCCGGCGTGCGTATCGCGGCCTTCGGCAGCGAGGACGGCGATTCCTCTCTGTCCGGCAAGGGCGTGACCGCTGCCTGTGTCGGCGGCGTTGTCGGTAAAAACCTCGGTAAAAGCGGCAGCTTCGCCGCGGCAGTTATTCGCGACGCCAAGGTCCGTCTGACGTACGGTTCGGATATCGTATTCGGCAATTCGGTCGGCGGTATCGCCGGATCGAACGCGGGCACGATCACGGGTTCCGCGGTCACGGGCACTTCGTCCGCCAACCTGTACGGCTGCGGCCGTTTCGGCGGCATTGCCGGTGTGAACAGCGGGACTATCGAAAAGAGCGGCGCGTATGACGTCGGTCTTTCTGTCCACGGAAAAGCGTCGGACAACGCCTTCGGCGGCGTCGCCGGCGTGAACAGCGGCACGATCTCGGACAGCGTCGCGAGCGGCAGCATCCGAAATGATCAGGATACGTCCGCCGCGGTCGGCGGTCTTGTCGGCCAGGTCGAGAGCGCTTCGACCATCGCGCGCAACTATACGGTCGTGCGCATCGGCGCGCCCGGCGCCAACGTCGGCGCGGTCGTCGGCAAGAACGGCACGAGCGCCTATGTCGGCCAAAACAACTACTGGTCGTCCCTGACCAGCGGTATTTCCACCTGTTCCCCCGTCGCGGGCGGCACGCAGGGCGATCTCGTCTTGTCCAAAGCTGTCGTCAATGTTCCGCTCGGCTCCGGCGGCGTCACGCTGGACGCGTCCGCGCTGGCGCTTTCCTGGGAAGGCAGCAAAGCGGTCGCGACGGCGGATTTCAGCGGCAAGTTCACCATTTCCAATTCGGCGATCTCTTTGAAACAGTCCGCTTCCTCCGTCACCCTGTCGTCCAAGGACGACGGCGCTTACGGTGATCTGGACTATACGGTCAGCATTTCCGTGCCGGCCGGCATTTCCGGAAAGAAGATCTCCGCGGACGCTTCCGTCCCGGTATATGTGACGGCGTCGAACGGCAAGAATCCCGGCGCGACGGCGGATAATCCCATCGTGCTGACCACATACGCCCAGCTCAAGATCATGAAATACGCGCCGACCGCGCATTACAAGCTCGGCGCCGATATCACGCTCGGCAGCGACTGGACGCCCGTGGCATTCTCCGGTACGCTGAACGGCGACGGTCATACGCTGTATGTCAGCACGCCGCTGTTCGCTTCCGTCACCGGCAGCCGCAACGACCAGGTTTCGGCGCAGGACTGGAAATCGTCCGCGCGCAATCTGTCGTCCGGCTATATCTACGCACTCAATATCGTGCCCGTGTCCCGTGTGGACGGCGGCGTCTTCGGCGCTGTCGAGGATGCGACGCTGCGCGATATCACCTATACCGTGACCGAGGATAACAAGGACGGCTTCGTCGTGCTTGCCGCGCCGAGCTCCGGCGCGCTGATCGACACGCTGACCGGCAACGACTATCTGCTGCGCTGCCGCGTTTCCGTCCCGATCGTTGTGACGGCCTCCTCGTCGGACGGCGTCGGCGCGCTGGCCGGTAATGTTTCCGCGCGTCATCTGATCGCGGAGCAGTGCGAAACGTCGTCGCTGATCTCGCTGGAAAAGAATCTGAATCACGTGGGCGGTCTGTTCGGCGATCTGACTGTCCGCGGCAGCGGCGTTTTGTCCCGCTGTTCGGCGAGCGGCTGCATCTATGTCTCCAAGAATGTCAGCGACGTGCTGGCGAAGGTTTTCGTCGGTACCGCTTCGAGCAACATCAAAGCGGTCGCCTGCACATATAAGATCGCTGCGGAATCCGTTCCCGACGGTACTGTCGCGAAGTCCGCGGCGCCGTTTACGGACGGTCTGGTCAAGATCGAGCCCGTGAAGGCCGAGTCCGGAGAGGAAGACGTCCCCGAGGTCCCGGCGCTTGTTCTGCCCGAAGTGATCAAAGACGATCTGAACATGGACGAGGCAGGTCTTCAGGATCTGACGTATGATACCGCCAACGGCTGCTACGTCATTTCCTCCAAGGCCGATCTTGAAGCGATGCGAGATGCGATCACCGCGGATACGGCGGGTACAGTCGCGCGCGACAAGACATACGAGCTTCGCGCGGACATCAACATGGGCGGCGATACGTTCGGCATGGCCACAACGTATCAAACGGCGTTTATGGGCACCTTCCGCGGCGCGACGAAATCCGGCGGCGGCAAGTATACGATCTCCAATTTCACGATCCCCGGTAAATCATACGCCGCGAATACCAGCGCGACCGCGCTGTTTGCGTACGCGAAGGACGCGACGTTTAACAACTTTGCGATCCAGAACGCGAATGTGACAAACGCCGGTACCGGTACGGCGATCCTGGTCGGTTTCGCGGACCACAGCGGAACAAACAACACAGGTACGGCGACGGATTGTACGTTCACGAATATCGACATCATCGGCTGTACGGTCACGTCGACGCGTTCGGCTTCGGGTACGGGCTATAATAAAAACACCGGCGTTGCGCAGGCCGGCGCTTTGATCGGCGCTGTCTGGAGCACCCAGACCGGAGACGTCTATACCATTCAGAACATTACGGTCAAGGATACGTCTGTAATCAACACGAACGCTGCCGGCGGATGGGCGGTCGGCGGTCTGATCGGCGACTGCAACGTCAGCACCGGCACGCTGTGCATCGGCGCCGCGGGTACGACGCCGTCTATCGTGCTCGAGCATGTTACGGTCCGGGGCTTCGGTATGGTCGGCGGCGTGCTCGGAAAAGCGGGTTATACCGCTCCGAACAACACGACCGCTGTTGTCAGCGGTGCCACCGGCGGCATTTTGATCAACAACGTGGCCGTGACCGGAAACGAGAACGGCGATTCGAGTATTTACGCAGGCACAGGCTCCGGATACGGCGGCAGCTGCGGCGGTATCCTCGGCGCGGAGATGACGGCTACATATGCTGCGGGAACAACGCCTGCCGGCACGCCTGTCAATGGGCTGTATGACGCCAGCCTGGATATGGGCGGCATGTCGCGTGCGGCCATTCTGAACTGCACCGTTTCCGACACGAGCATTTATTCCAATCTCGCTGCTACCAGTATAACCAGTTATTATACAGACTGCGGCGGTATCGCCGGACACATGAGCGGTACCTTCTACAACTGCAAGGTCACCGACTGTTCGATCACGTCCTGTACGCCCGGCGGCATCGTCGGACGTCCCTCCCGTAAGTCCAATTCGCATGCCGGCACGCTGGTGACGATCAAAAACTGTCAGGTCCTCGGCGAAACGACGCTCCAGCCGACGGGTACCAGCAGCGTATACGAAGCCGGCGGCATCATCTGTGATGCGATCACGACGTCGGTCGATATCCAGAATTGCGGCGTCGGCAGCGATGTGACGATCAGCGGCCGCTTTAAGTATGCCGGCGGGTTTGTCAGCCGTTGTACGGGTAATACGGCGACCCTTAACTATAAACTGAGGATCAAGGACAGCATCATGCTCGGCACGGTTGAGGCCACGGCAAATATCTCGGATTCGGCTGTCGGCGGCGCAGTGGCCTGCTCGATGTATACCTCGAACGAGACCGCCAATACGAATCCGGTGCAGATCACGCACTGCGTGATCGGCGGCGTCCTCAATAACAACTACAATGACGCCGGCGGCGTAATCGGGTATTACGGCGAGAATACCGCTTGTCAGAATCTGATCAAGGATTGTACGATCATTGCCTCGATCGACCAGGGGACAGGTATCGACTCGTCCAAATTGAATTCCGCCTTCAACAAAACAGCGAAGCTGGTCGCGAGAGTCCCGGTTGCTGTTCCGGACGTGAGCTGGATGCGTAATCTTACAACATCGTGTCCCGACAACATCGTGTCCAGTTATCCGCAGGACTGCCCGTATTTGGGCTGGTACGGCGATTCGACGACCGGCAACTTCGACGACAGAACAGATATTGTTTACACCGGCTCCGTGACGGACGTCAACAAGCCGGACGGCACAAACTATGTACACGGTTCCACGAATCCCGTTCATATGGACGGCAACGATCTGGAACACTACCCCAACCCTGCTACGGTATCCGTGACGCATAACAGCTATAACGGCGGCTCCTCGGCGCGTCTGACCTTTGACGATACGACGAACACAACGCAAAAGAAGGTGTACGGCTGGGTATCGCTGTCAAACGGCGATCTGGTCGTGAACAGTGTTGCGAGCTCGTCGACGACGTCCGTCAATATGACCGCGAAGAGATCGACGCCCGCGGGTACGACCTTCGGCGTGACCGGCAAATATATGATCAACAGCTTTGTCATTCCCGGCACGGTCAGCGACGTTCCCACGATCTCCGTCCTGATCCCCGTGACCAGCGAGAACATCGTCTCTTCGGCGATCGATCTGGAAGGCGACGGCTCGTCCGGCAATCCGTTCCAGATCAGCAGTCTGGAGAAGCTGAATCTTCTGCGTGACATCGACTATTCCAATCCGGATTATTCCGGCAAGATCTATGCCGTGACGACCGACCTTGCGTTTTCCGCAAGTGATTTTGCCTCGGACGGCGATTTCTACAACGGCGGCGCCTTCTTTGCCCCGATCACAGGTGCCAGCGGAACGGTCTTCAACGGTACGCTGACCGGCACTTACGGAGGCGTAAACCATTCGATCTCCGGTCTGCGGATAAACAGTACCGCGGAAAAGGCCGGTCTGTTCGCCGAGACGGACGGCGCGACCATTATCAATCTGACATTCACGGATACGCAGATCACTTCGACCGGCAAATACGCCGGCGGTCTGGTCGGCTATGCGGAAGATACCACCTTCAATTCTGTCACGGTCACCGGCACGCAGCAGGTGCCGTTCTCCGTGACGGGCAGCGGCTCTGTCTATGCCGGCTCGCTGGCTGCTTATGCCATCGACGCGACTGTGACCGGTTCGGCAGTGTCCGGCGTTTCCGTGTCCGGCGCGTATTTCTGCGGCGGCCTGTTCGGCCATGCGCATTACTCGTCGACAGCTTCCGGCAATTCCATCCAGAATACGACGATCGCCTCGCCGACCGTTACGTCGAGCTACCTTGATCCCAATCCCTCAACGCCCTATTCTGACACTGCGATTCAGGATAAGGCGGACGCTGTCGGCGGTATCGCCGCGGAATTTGCCGGCACAATAAGCGGCGTGACGCTCTCCGGCGCCGGCTCGATCACCGGCGGCGCGGCCGGCGGCGCGATCGGTCTTGTAGACAATACGGTTGGCGCATCCTGTTCGCTCACAGGCGTTTCGATCACCGGCGCCTATACGGTCACCAGCGACCGGCAGCTCCAGTATAACGCTGCGGCCGGTGGCCTTGTGGGCAAGGTGCATCGTGACGATCAGGTCGCCGGCGCCGCCATGGCGCTGACGATCACCGGCTGTTCGGTTGGCAGCAACGTCACCGTGAGCGCCGCGATGTATGCCGGCGGTATCGTCGGCAACAGCGGCACCTCGGTCGCAACGACCACGATCACCGCGACCTCTCCGGCATTGACGTTCTCCCGCGCGACCGTTTCCGCGACATATACGGGCAACGCGGTCGGCGCGATCGCGGGCTGCGTCGGCAATCTGACCGGCTTTTGGGCAAAACGCTGCAGCGCCGGCGGCACGCTGAACGGTGAGAACATCGGCGGTGTGATCGGCAAGGCTGCCGGCACGGCTGTGAATGCCGCGACGGATATCGTCACCCACACCGTTGTGTGCGCGACGATGAGCAGCAGCGCGACCAAGCGTGGCGTGCTTATCGGCACGGTGTCGACGACTGTTTTGCCGAACTCGCTCGGCACGTCTCCCTTTACCAACATTTACTATTCGACTTATCAGATCGCTTCCTCTGTCGGTCTTTCCGGCGACGACGCGTATACAAACTATAAATTGACATACAGAGATCTGCAGTCGGAGATCACCTTCGGCGCCGGCGAGTCGAAGACGATCCAGTTGACGGCGGCGCAGGTGCAGGCCGGCTATATCGACCTGCAGACCAGCAGCTTCAACATGCCCTCCGGCTACATGACCTCCGGCGGCACGTATCTCGACTTTACCTGTGAAACGAACGTTCGGTTTGAGTTGGATTCGCTCTACGGCGAGAACGGCACCTCCGTCTTCTCCTACAACGATTCGACGCATCGGATCACGCTGGAAAACGGCGGTATGGACGTCGCTGTGCTGGAGTATAAAAACGGTCTGAAAATCTCGTTCAAGTTCGTCGGCTCCGACATTCAGGGCTCCGGCGATTACGGCGACGAGTTCCTGATCACAAAGATCGATCATCTGGCGATCATGACGCAGACGACGGGCAAGTATTTCATCCTTGCCGCCGATCTCGATTTCGACTCGGCTGCCGGCACAGCCTGGGCGGCCAACTGGGGAACCTGGGCGGACGAGATCGAGTCGCATCCGTTCGCGTCCTTCGTCGGCACCTATCAGAACACCAAGCACAAGATCATGAATCTGACCGTTTCTTCTTCAACTGCTGCTGCGGTCGGCTTCTTCCCGAAGCTGCCTTCGGGCGCCGTCGTGTGCGACGTCGCATTTGAAGGCTGTAAGTTCACCGCGACCGGCTCTGACAGCAACGCGGGTATTCTGGTCGGCGAAAACAGAGGCACAGTTTCCGGCGTGTCGATCAGCGGCGGTTCCGTGGAGGGCGTCAAGCACGTCGGCGCGATCGCAGGCGTCTCCTTTGCACAGATCTCCGGATGCACCGTATCTGCCGGCACGAAAGTGACCGCGACGCACTGCGCCGGCGGAATCGTCGGCGGCGGCTCGAACGTGACGGGCTGCGCCGTGAGCGGCGCGACCGTGAAGGCGAATGAATATGTCGGCGGTATCGCGGGCGGAAATATGAGCGTAACGACGGAACTGGTCGTGCGTGATGGGAACAATTCGGTGATCAACGCCGACACGATCGCGCTCCGCGCTCCGATGCTCACGTCGTCGTACACCAACTGTACGGTGTCCGGCTCGACGATCGCGACCAACGCAGTCAATGTTGCGGGCTTTGCGGGCGGCATCCTCGGTATTGCCGAGTCCGGCGCCTCCGGCACGAACAACCCCGCGGGCAACACGGAGATCTGGCGTTCCGTGACGATCACGAGCTGCTATATCGACGCGAACGCAAACGGCTCCGCGCCGGCGGACGGCACTCGTTCGCAGATCATGGCGCAGGCGCTTGAGAACACCGGCGGTACGATCCAGTCGAACTATGCCGGCGGTATCGTCGGTTACATTGCGGAGTATCATGACAACGTGGAGATCCGCAGCTGCTCCACCTTCGCGACCGTTTCGGCATTCGGCGACTACGGTTTGCTTTCTACGACATCGAGATCCTCCGCCGGCGGCATCCTCGGCGCGACCAATGACCACGCGTATTATAAGCTCTATCAGAGCGGCGCGCCGACGTTCCGCATTCTCAACAACGTCTGCTCCGGCAAGGTGCGGTCGACGAACTATGCCGGCGGCGTGGCCGGTCGTTTGAGAATGACTCTGAACAACACCACGAACACGTATGCGATCGCGGGCGGCGACTTCATCAGCGGCAACCTGATCAGCTGTTCGTTTGAAAACCTCGAACAGGCCAGAACCAACCAAAACCCGCGCAAGGGCGGATACGGTCACTTCGGCATCTTCGTCGGTTATCTGTACACGAGCTCCAGCGCGCCGACGGGTATCTTTGCGACCAGCCTGACCTCGGAACAGATCGCGGATACCATGAAGGATAACTACTATTCTTCCTACCGCACCAACCACACCTCCGAGACGACGGAGCTGACGGCGTTCGGACCGACGGACATCAGCGTGAGCGTCTGCAAGCTGTATGACGTCGCCAAGGCTGTTATCCCGTCCGGCCAGACGGTCGCGCCTTCCTCGTTCAAGGTGAACAACGGCAGCGGCTTCGAGGAGATCGTGGTCGGCGAAGCGACGGTCACGAACAACGTCTATTTTGTCGTCAATCAGCTGTACGAGCGTCCCGCGCAGTTCATGTTCAATAAGGGCGGCAGCAATACGAGCGATTTTGCGACGAATAATTATTCGATGGTTGCATATTCGGGCGTTGCCGACGGCGAGCAGCACACGCTGCAGCTGGGCGCCGATTCGTTCTACGGAAATGAAACGGCGCAGAATTACTTCACCATCGCCGTGAAATCGTCCGACGGCACGCTGGCCTCGCCCAGAACGGCGCAGTTGACCGCGACGTCGTCTCCGTCGTTTGTGAACGGACAGGAGCTGATCGCGAGCCTCGGCTACGGGCTGGAGGTCGGTCTGAAGATCAGCACCGGCGACGCCGGCGACGGCTCGGACTCCGATCCGTATATCATTCCCAATGAGGATCAGTTCATCCATTACTTCTTCAGCGACTTCACGACGACGGCGACGAATCAGTACAACCTGAAGTGTTATCTCCAGACGGCGGATCTCGATTTCGATGTGATCGAGACGAAGCTGTCGAATGCCGGGAAGACGTTCAAGCCGATCGGTTCGGCGGAAGAGCCGTTCTACGGCCGATATGACGCCAGCGGCTACATGCCTACAGGCGCAACGAAGTATGCTTCCGGCGGCGCCGCACATAAGATCACCAATTTCCACTATTCTGCGCCCGCGCCGACGGCTGCGGATTACCAGACCGACGTCGGACTGTTCGGATATGTGACGGACGGCACGGTCAATGTCGATCATCTGAAGGATCTGCATATCGAACTGTCGGACGGCATGTACTCGCTGGACGGCACGGACGTTTCCGGCGATACCCTGTCTGCGGCAGAGCAGCTCAAAAAGGATGAGATGACCAACAACTCGTATGATCTCGCCAGCGTTTGCGGCGGCACCAATACGGGCGGTCTGGTCGGCCGCTATGTTTCGACGAGGCCGATCAAAAACTGCTCCGTCGTCAACGGCACCGTGCGCTCCAACAGACTCATCAGCACCAATCAGAGCAGTGCGTGGACCAACGTCGGCGGTCTGGTCGGTCTGATGCGCTCGGCCGAGCTGAAGAACTGCTTCACATCCGTCAACGTGCGTGCGCTGGATATCTTTGACAACAGTACGTACACGACGTTCGCCGGCTACAACGCGGGCGGTCTGGTCGGCTGTCAGGAAGACGTGGACACAGACGCCGCCAACGGCAGCCGGATGACGTTCAACCGCTGCTTCAGCTCTTCGGACGTCGTCGCGCCGTACTGGGCCAGCGGCTTCCTCGGCAGACCGCAGAGGTATGTGACTGTGACGGATTCCTGCAGCACCGCGACGGTCACCGCGCTCTATCCGGTCTACGGAACGTATAACTACGGCCCGTCGCAGCTGGTCGGCTACAAGGGCGACGCCCAGATGAATCCGACGAGCTTTGTTACGGCCAACAACGTGTATATCGCCGGCGTCAATACGTCCGAGTATGCGCGTTCGATCCCGACGGACGATGAGTTCTATTACACGACTCTGTTCGGCCTTGCGTCGCTGGAGAACGGCTCCGCGAACGTGTATTATGACGCGTCCGTGCTCGGCAGAATCTCCGCGTCCAGTAACTCCACCTCGCCAAACATTCTCAAAACAAACGGTGCGCTGATCGGTATGGACGGCGGCAGTCCTGACGGCACGCCCGACTCTGTTCTGAGCGTCTCCACCAAATCGACGGAAGAACTGACAGATGCCGATTTCGTGACCGATTGCTTCGGCGGCTCCGCTGCGTTCACCGCGACCGCCGGTTCGTATCCGGTGCTGAATATGGCGCTGGAGACCGGACAGACAGCCGATCCGTACTTCGAGACGTATGCTTCGCTCGCGGCGATCCCCGTGTGGATCGATTCGCGTGAAGCAGACGACGTATCGGCGTCCAGACTGTACGCCGGCATTACCTACCCGGTGCGGATCGCGTCGACCGACTTGACGTCTTCCACCTACTCGGCGGCCACGGATACGCTGACGTATCCGTCCGATTGCGACACGAGTCTGACCGGCAACGGCGGCAATAAGAAGACGGACTTCCTCTTCAAGTCCGTAACCGGCGGCACGCTGATCCTGCGTAACTCCTATCTGGACTTCGGTTCTTCGAGAGGTTCGATCCCGCGTAACCAGAAGTCGCCCTACGTGCGTGTGGGCGGATCGGGCGCGCACAGAGATATCCGTATCGGCCTGCGCGGCAGCTCGAACACCGTGTACGTCGCGACCGAGCGCCAGCTGCGCGCGATCCAGACGACGGAGACTGTCGGCACCAAGTTCGGCGACGCGTATTCCGGCGCGAAATCGAAGAACATCCGTATCTGCGCCGATATCGAGCTGAATGCCTCCGAGGATTTCCCGCCGATCACCGGCTTCACCGGCGCGACGACCGGCGACACAATGGAAGGCGCGTTCAAATTTGACGGCAGCAACTGTATCGTCAGCAATATGACGATCAATTCGACCGCATCGCCTGCCGGTATGTTCGGCAGCTTTGAAAGCGGCACGCCGAAGGTACAGAACCTGATATTGAAAAACGTAAACGTCACCGGCGGCCAGTACACCGGCGCGCTCGTCGGACAGATCACCAACGCGGCGGCGGCACAGATCCGCAACTGTATGGTGATCGACGGCACAGTCCAGGGCACAGCCAGAACGGGCGGTTTGATCGGTACGATCACCGGCG
The DNA here is from genome assembly GCA_017449935.1 of Clostridia bacterium. Taxonomy (GTDB): domain Bacteria; phylum Bacillota; class Clostridia; order Oscillospirales; family Acutalibacteraceae; genus UBA1425. Next base: position 15,184 of record JAFSYP010000036.1, on the reverse strand, counting down.
CTTCGGGCAGCAGAGGCATCATTGACCGTGTCGGCGTCGTCGGCGTCGAGGTCAAAGGCAGCGGCAGCAGCGAAACCGGCTTTGGTATCCTTGCCGGTGAAATGACGATGACGGACGTGACCAATTCCTATACGGTCGGTTCCGTCAACGCGAACACCTTGTACGTTGGCGGTTTGGCAGGCACTGTGAACAACTGTACCGCAAACGGCGTCGTAACGTCCGGCTACGTCCGCAGCAACAACGCGAGCGCGGTCGTCGGCGGCATCTTCGGCCGTACGCAAAACGGCACCACGCTGACCAACGCGGAATCGACCGCGTTCGTGAACGGCACGGCCACGCTCGGCGGTCTGATCGGCGAGGCAAACGGCGGCTCGCTCCAGAAAGCGATCTTTGCCGGCAGCGTGAATACCACCGGCGCGACCAGGAGCCGCATCATCGGCTCGAACAGCAGCGCCTCGGTCACAACGGCGACTGTCTTCTACGACAAGCAGCTTCAGCTTGAAAATGAAGCGATCTATACGACGGCGAGCATGGCGAAGACCACGACGCAGCTCGCGCAGGGCGGCGCATGGGCGTCCGCACTGGTCAACAACGACGCGGACGACCTCGATGAATTCACGTTCGATACGAACGCGAAGTATTATCCGCGACCTGTCACGCTCTCGCATGTGCTTGCGGAAGAGGGCAAGATCGGTCACGTGATCTCCGAGGAATTCGAGACCGGTCTGATGTTCGCGCTGGCCAGGATCAACCTGTCCTACGGCGGCATCATCGGCACGGTCAGCGCCTACAACCAGATCACCGTGACGACGCCGATCGGCGACAATTCGGCGAACACTGTTTCCCTGACGGAGGACGGCGACCTGTTCTCTAACGCGCAGGATTACCTGGCGAATAACGGCGTCTCCGTGCTCGTCCCGAACACTTGGGAAGCCAATAAGTATACCGGCGTGCAGGCGGATCTTGCGCGCACGGCAAACTCTGAGGCGACGTTTGCGGGCTGCACCAAGCCGATCTACAGATTCCTTGTTGTCAAGGTCGTGCGCACGGTCGAGATCGATTACGAGATCATCTACGACGCGACCGCGTCCGATTACAGCGCCAATTCCGACAGCGTCGGTCTGATGGTCAGCACGCAGGACAACTCGATCACGTATTCGTCCAACGCGGTCACCAGCCGCCTGCAGGACGCGAACACCGCGACAGGCTCCTATACGGTGAAGTTCATGAAGGTCATCGTTTCGGGCACGAAGCTATATGTTGACAGCCTGCTGTATGACGGCTACAAGGCGACGTATACGGTCGGCGCCGACACCGGATATTCCGGCACGATCGGCAGTGATTCCGGCGGCACTTATATCGACATCACGAACGCGCCTGCCGGCTCGAACAACATCAGGGTGAAGCTCAACGTCACGATCAGCGAAGACCCGAGCTGGGGCTTGCGCGATCTGACCGGCGGTCTGACGAATACTTGATCATTCCATATCTTTTCCAGAGTCCATAGTTTTTACGGGAGTTGATACGCTGTGAAGCAGTACGATGATTCTACCAGAAAGTTAATAAAGAATGCTGCTGCGCTGCTCGTATCAGCCGCTGTGCTGATCTCTGCGACGGTCGCGTGGTTCGTAGTTATTGCGCGCGCGAACGTGCGGAACATTCCGGCCAGGATCCAGAGCGTCGTGTCCAACGAGTTCTATTCAAAGCCCACGAACACGCTGTTCACCGCTGTGACCACGACCAATTCTGTCAGCTCGTTTACCGGCGTGGATTCTTTGGACGTGCAGGTCGCCAGCTCCGGCTGGGCGCAGAATTCGGATTGGAGCATCGACCCGTTGATCCCCGGCGTGGTCCGGCAGTATGAGATGGTCGTGAAATCAAGCTCCATCCCTTCGGTGTATATCAGCAATATCGCGCCTGCATATACCGACAATACCTTGAATACGGCCGCGAATAAAGAGACGCTCTTCAAAAGCGTCTATGTGCAGGCAGCGGCCTTCGTGGAAAACAACGGAACGTATGTGCAGGTCGGCACCTCTGTGTGCGACAATCTGTATAATCTGACCAACAGCGGCGCAAACAATTATGTGGACGAGGTGTTCAGCAGTTATGCGCTGCCTTCGTTCACGGTCGTCATCAACATCGGCGTGCCGGGCCAGGATTCCGTGGCGCTGCATAACGCGCTGCGCACGCTGGGCGCCGCCGCGAGCATTACGTTCGGCAGTGTCAGTACGTCCTCCGGCAGCTGATGATGAAAAAAATCGTTAAGGTCCTCAACACGGCGCTGACCGTCGTTATGATCGCGGTGCTGCTGTTTGCGGGATATGTGTTTGTGACGGTGCTGCGCGTGGATAAGGGGAAGGTCCCGTCCGTGTTCGGGTTCAGCTTTCTGCAGATCGCGACCGGCAGCATGGAGCCGACGATCCCGACGGGCGCGCTCATCATGGTGCGTCAGACGGACGCGGCGGAGATCCGCGAGGGCGACGTGATCTGCTTCTATTCGACGGACCCGATGATCGCGGGTATGCCGAACACGCACCGCGTCACGCAGATCACGACGGAGAACGGGACGATCCGATTTATTACCAAAGGCGACGCGGCCGACGAGGAGGACCCGTATCCGGTATATCCCGATCAGCTTGTCGGCGTGTTCGTGCGCATCCTGCCGATACAAAACCTCGCGCAGATCCTGCACAGTCCCTATTTCTTCTTCTTTGCGCTTCTGGTCCCGCTGACGGCGGTCATATTTGTTGAGGTTATCCACTTTAAAAAGAGTGCGGAGGAAAAAAAGGAAAAGGCCAATGAAAAAAGCGAGTAAATGGTTTGGCCGGATTCTGTTTTGGCTTGTTTGTATCGTTTCGATATTCTGTGTTTGCCTTTCGTTTCTGCCGCGTGCGATCGGCTTTACGGCCGTCAGCGTGCGCGACACGAGTATGGCGCCCGGTATTCCGAAGGGCGCTTTGGTCCTGACCGTGCCCGTCGAGTTTGACAGCATTCAGGAAAAGGACGTTCTGCTCTTTGCCGATCCCGATTCCGGGCAGCGCTTTTTGCGCATAGTCGTGGAGATCTGGCCGGAGCAGCAGCTGGTGACGGCTGCGTCGACGACCTCGCGGCCCGACCCGATGACGACCGCCTACCGCTGCGTCGTCGGCAGAGCGGTGCGGTGCATCCCCGTGATCGGGTATCCCGCGCTTTGGCTGCAAACCGTTTTGGGCAAAGTGATCCTGGCTTTGCTGTACATCATCTGGATCGCTGTGGAGATCGAACTGCGCAGCGCTTCTAAAAGGAGAGAGACGCCAACATGAACGTGAAAAGAATACTTTGTCTCGTGCTTTCTATGGCGGCCGTATGCAGTCTTCTGCTCATGCGGGACAGTATGGCGTGGATGGACACCCGGACGGGGGAGGAGGTCAGCGCGACGCTTTCGGCGCAGACCATGAAGTTTGATTTTGCCGGTACGCTCGGTTCATTTTACAAGGACGACCGGAATCATGAAGAGATCAATGTCGGCCAAAATCTTATCAAGGACAACGACGGCAAGATCACCGCTGTGAACCATTCCACCATCAAAACCGAAATGCGTTACCAGGTCATTTACGACACGCCCTCCGGCACGAATACGATCTATACCGCGGCCGGCGACCTCGTTGTGGAACCGGCGAGCGGATGGACGATCATCGGCAATTATTTTGTGCACGATCCTTTTAACGTGCCGCAAAATCCGGCGACCGGCACGTCGATCGATCTGATCGACAGCATTTCGTACAGCGGCGACAACGTAACGCGCGCGCGCTATCTGCCCGGCGGCGTTCCTTTCACGGGCAACGTGAAGGTGATCGTACAGGCGAAGCAGAAGTATACCAACACGAACTGGACGGACGTTTCGTGGGCGAACTGCGAGACGTGGGTGATCGACTCCAACTATCTCCCGTAAGACAGGCTTATGCGAGTATCTGTTCTGCGCATTCTGCGCAATGTGTTTTTGATCGCTGCGTCGGTCGTGATCCTGTTCGTCGGTACGATGCTCGTCAGCGGCGCGAAGGCGTTCGCCGTCGAGTCCGACAGCATGGCGCCGCGGCTGCACCGCGGAGACGTGGTGTTCGTGCGGCCGACCGCTTTTGAAAAGCTGGCGGAGGGCGACGTGATCTCGGCGCATTTTCCGAAGACCGACGGCGTTTTCACGCATCGCATCGTCGCGGTGGACGCCGCGAACCGGCAGGTCATAACACGCGGCGACAGCAATCTGAGCGACGATCCCATGCCGACGGACGCGTCGCACGTCATCGGCAAACTGTGGTTTTCCCTGCCTTATCTCGGATTTCTTTCCTTTTCCCTGTACGGGAAATATATGATTTACGTTCTTATGGCCGCGGCTCTCGTTCTGGTCGCGGTGCACATGGCGGGTTCTCTCCGCCGCAAAACCGACAGCTGAGGTGTTTGAGATGCAGAAAAAGAGCAAAACGATTTTGACTGCTGTTGTGACAGTGCTTTTCGTGCTGTCCATCGGCTACTTTGCGATGCTTGCGCCCACCACGGCTTGGTTTTATCAGGACTATAAGCCCCAGTACAATTTCACATTCGGCAACTTCAATATGACCGAGACGGAGCAGAGCACCGTATCTCAGACGATCTCTCTGCGCGCGCCGACGCGTTTTGCCGATTCCGGCGAATGGCTGTTCGACGAAGTGATCCACGTCGTGAAGGTGCGGGCTGCAAACACGGGCGATGTGATCGGTCAGGTCAAGGTCACGGTCAACGGCGAAACGAAGCCGGACGCCTGCGACCCGGCGCTGACCGGTCTGCGCTGGTGTGTGCTGGAAAGTCCGGTGAACGTCAATACGGGCGACGACTATGAGCTGGAGGAGCTCAGCGCGTCGTTGACCGGCGGGAATAAGGGCGACTTCAAGACCGCCATCGAGGCGATGCTGCCCACCGCGGTGCAGGGGCTGGATTCGTCCACATATCCGGGCGCCTCGAGCTGGTCGCTTCTCAACTACAAGACAGACACGTCGTCGATCGGCGCCTATTCCGGCGCGACCTACGACGCCAAATACGAAGCATACAACACGCTCGCGAAAGCGGCGCTGGACGCCCATAACGACACGCCGGTGCAGGTTGGTTTCGGCGAAACGAAGATGGTCTACGTCGTCTTCTGGGCGGAATACGGCGAAGTGACGTCGACGTGGACGGGAACCAAGGGTGCAAAGACGCTGACGTTCCCGAACCTTCAGATCCAGTTTACCGCGACGCCGGTAATGCCGACGACGCAGACGCTCCAGCTTTGCAACGCGAACCAAATGCCGGTCGATCTGGTCCTCACCTATGACGGCAGCCTATACAGCGGCGAATATACCGTCTCCGGCGTGAGCGGCGTCTCGACTGCCTCGAACGGCGTGATCCGGGTGCCTGCGGAGAGCACGGTCGTCATCTCCGGTCTGGATTATGACAAATACTACGGCGTAGCGATCTCCACGAGCGGCTATGTCGTGAAGGATCACTATGTAACGGGAAGCGGCACGACAGAGCTTACCGGCTACGTCTCCAGCGCCGGCTCTGTCCTGGATATCCAAATCGGCTGATTCGTAATCTTCCCTTCGGAATGAGAGTATACAGCAGGGGGAATTCGCTTTGAAAAGCAAAACCGGTAGAAAACCGCATACTGTGTGGATCGTTGCGCTGGTCGCCATCGTTCTGGTCGTGGCCGTGACGTTCGCGTCCATGTTCCGGATCGTATTGCCGAGCGCGTATTCGCGCACGTTCAGCGTGTCCGACTTTGATGCGCGTGCGGTCGTCACCTTCGACGGCGTTTCCGATATGTCGACGTATAAGAGCGGCGAGGTCGTTACGGCGTCCGTGGACCCCGACGCGGACAACTTCATCGGCAATCTGCGTGTGAGCGTCAATTACACGGGACACGGCGTCGGATTCATCCGCGTGCACGTCATGGAGGAATGGAGCACGACGCTCAGCGGCGTGCGTACCGTGCAGCCGGCGAAGCTGGATATGCCGTATACGATCGGCGCGAGCAACGCGCTGGCATACAGCGGAAGCGGCAATCAGAGCAAGTGGTACGACAACCGCGCGAAGGATCACTGCTATTATTATGCGGCGCCCGTGTACAGTTCGTCCGATTCCACGCAGACGATCAGTCTGATCGCCGGCCTTGACCAGAGCGGCGGCGACGGCGATCTGGACTTCAATCTGATCGACCCGAATACGGTGATCCGTCTGATCATCGAAGCGGACGTCGTTCAGGTCAACCGCTATCCGCAGTATTGGAACATGACGTCTCTGCCGTGGGGCGGCTCATCCCTGGGAACGGATGTAGATTTAGCGTCCTGATCGAGTTCTTTTAAATGGTTTTTGCCGCGATTTGGCGGGCAGCGGACAGCTCTGCCTGTCGGGTTGCGGCATTTTTTTGGTTCATCACGGATTTTTTCGGATAAGGAGCATCACAGTGGCCAAACAACAACCAAGCGCGCCGCGCCGCGGGGTGCGGCCGCAGGACAAAAACGCGTTTCTGCGCAGATGCGCGATCCTGCTTCTTTGCATCGGGATCGTATTCGGTACGGTCCTGTCTGCCGTTTCCGTGCGCAGTGAGTTGCTGCAAAAAAAGTACCGCTTCATTTACGGCGGTTCGCTGCAAAAAGAATGCCTGTTCGATCTGACCATCGACGCCGAGTCGGTGCGTAAGTATGTGCGCGAGATGGACCGGCACGGGCAGACGCGCAAGTTTGCCTTTTTCTGCAACGATACGCTCGCCCCGGACACGATGAACGGTCTGTGCGCGATCATGTTCGGCAGTCCGGATACGAACGACTGCATCCTGATTCTGAGCATCTACGACGAAAACGGCGATATGCTGTACCGGTCCGACGGCGTGGAGCCGGGCAAGTATATTTCGCAGATCCGGCTTGTGACCGACATGGAAAACGGCGCGCATACGTGCAGAGCCTATGTGACAGCCTATGACCGCGACAACTATGCCTGTATCGGCGTGCAGTATACGGATCTGACCGTACAGATCGGAGGCGGAGCATGAAAAAGAAAGAGCGCAGCAAGAACGACTTCACGGCGCCGAAGGTGTTCTATATGGTTGTCGCGCTGCTGCTTTTCTGCGCGATCGTTTCCATTCTCTTTACCGCCAACGCCGATCATAACCGCGCGGCGCAGTATATCCGCGGGCGGTTCGAGGCAAAGGGCGAGGTGCAGGACGGCACGCTGGAGATCGAAGGACTGGACGCCATCCTCGATGTGCCGGAGGGCGAGATCCGCTATTATATCAACAAGCATCTTGTGTTTGCGAACGGGTACGCGCGCGGCGACATTGTCCTTCAGAACCCGCAGGCCTGCGGCTATGCACTGCAGTTCCGCTTTTATCTGGCGGACGGCAGCAGCAACGTGCCGATCTATACGTCTCCGCTTCTGAAGCCCGGTCAGTATCTCGACGGGGACAAGCTCGATCGGTATGTGCCGTCGGGCAAATATGAGTGCACCTATACGGTGGACGCGTTCGATCTTGCGGACACGTCGGTCGGGTGCGGCTCGGTCGGCGGATTCCTTACGATGAGCGTGGTTTGCTGAGCCGTTCGGACTGCGTGCGTTCAAGATCCATCGAGTAAAGAAGCAGCGCGTGCTGCTGATGGCGGCGGTATTTCGACGGCAGGTGCTTTTGCTCCAGGATGTGTTCGATGTCCGCGATGCGCGCGCGAAGATATTGTTCTTTTGTCATGGGATCGCTTCCTTTCATCCTCATTGTTTCACGGCAGGATGAACGAATACATGACAATGCTTTGCATAAAGTATAAAAAAAGGAATGACAGATCATGATTCTTGAAAAAATCGCGATGCAGGGCGCCGGCGACGTCTCGCTGACCGCCTATATTCTGGAACCGTCCAAAGAAATGCCCAACATGACGCATCGGCCGTCTGTGTTGGTGATCCCCGGCGGCGCATACCGCTTCTGTTCCGACCGCGAGGCGGAGCCGATCGCCATGGCGTTTCTGACGCAGGGGTACAGCGCGTTCGTGCTGCGTTACTCCGTGCAGGACGCGGGCATGTGGCCGAATCCGCTGCGCGACGCGGAGAACGCGATGCGCCTGATCCGCAGCCGCGCCGACGAATGGGATCTCGATCCGCAGAGGATCGCGGCGATCGGATTTTCGGCGGGCGGACATCTGACGGCGGCGCTGGGCACGATCGGCGCCGAACGTCCGAACGCGCTGATCCTGGGCTATCCGTGCATCCTGGACGAGATGGAATGCATTGAGGCGTTCCGCGCCCCGACGCTCGACGGCTATGTCACGGCCGAAACGCCGCCGACCTTTATCTTTGCCGCATCGGACGACGGATGCGTGCCGATCCGCCATTCGCTGCGCTTCGCCGAAGCGCTCGACGCGGCGGGCGTGCCGTTCCAGCTGCATATTTTCGACCGCGGCGGCCACGGCTTTTCGCTGGCCACGCATGTGGTCGCGCCCGATCCGGCGCAGCGCGCGCTGTATCGCGAGGACAGCCGCTGGGTCCCGATGTGTACGGACTGGCTGAACCGCATTTTCGGCGTGGCCTGACGGCGTAAAACAAAATATCCGTGCATCGGCTTTTCTTCCCGGACCATCCGTGAAAGAAAGGCCGTTTTGTTTTGCGCCGTTCCGGACGTATCGTACCGCCGGCCGTCCGCAGAATAACACGCCATTTGCGGCGGCGCGGCGGACGCGAAACGAATCGGCAACGTACCTGTGAGAATGTAGGGGCGGGCATGACCGCCCGAAGAATAAAACGAAAAAGCCGTCATTCCGAGCGCGACAGCGCGTGGGAATCCGTACCCCCGTCACAGCGTAAAAGCAACAACGCAAGGGGAAACGGATCGCCGCGCTCCGCTCACGATGACGCCGGCGAAAACAACATCGAACGGGGGCGACGGGCGGTCATGCGGGGGCGGAAAGAATTTGTCCCGCCCGTGACAGGCGGGACAACGCGTTTGTGTGGCACAAAGAAGCCGGCATTATACAAATTCGGCCGTGTCTTAAACAAGAAAAAGTGTGCGGCTCCGATCGAAACCGCACACCGAAAAATACACGGCTCCGATAGTTGTCACACACATTTGCTGCTTTTGCCAAGCACGTAAATGAGAGCCGGTACTTTTGCCGAAATAGGCAAAAATACGCGCATGGCATTACAGCAGCATATTCAAATGTATGTGACACCCTTACTCTAACACAATCCTTTTTAAAATGCAAGGGCTTTTCTTCGCACGGAGAGGTCGCCGCCCCGAAAAAGCCGATTTATTTTTTAAAATCCTGAAAAAGGTTTAAAAATAGTGTAGATTTCTTGAAGAATATGTGTTATAATCACAGTGTATGTGAATATGGATACTCTGCGTTTGCAGCAGGTCCTGAACATGATTACGATTACCGCAAAGGGAGGAAATCCTACCATGCAAAAGAAAATCAGCAAAATGCCTTTCAAGGGCACGCCCGAACAGGCGGCGCAGCTGCAGAGCGTGATCACGGAATGCAAGGACGATCCGAGCCGTCTGATGCACGTTATGCAGCAGGCGCAGGGGATCTACGGCTATCTGCCGATCGAGGTGCAGGCCATGATCGCCGAGGGCATGGGCGTTCCGCTGGAGAAGGTCTACGGCGTGGCGACGTTCTATGCGCAGTTTGCGCTCTCGCCCAAGGGCAAGTACAACATCTCCGTGTGTCTGGGGACCGCGTGCTACGTCAAGGGCTCCCAGGACGTCCTAAACAAGATCTGCGAGCTTTTGAAGATCGAGCCGGGCGAGTGCACCGAGGACGGCAAGTACTCGATCGAGGCGTGCCGCTGCATCGGCGCGTGCGGTCTGGCGCCGGTCTTTACGGTCAACGACGACGTTTACGGCAAGGTCACGCCCGGCCAGGTGGCGGACATCCTTGCAAAATATAACTGATACCAAAGAGGTCGAGGACAATGACGATTCGGGATATCTGCGGCTATCTGGACGCCGAGGTTCTGTGCGGCGCCGAGGCGCTGGACAGGGAAGTCCACTCTGCCTGCGGCAGCGACATGATGAGCGACGTGCTGGCCTTTGTGAAGAATCAGGCGGTGCTTCTGACCGGTCTGGTCAACGCGCAGGTCGTGCGCACGGCGCTGATGATGGACATTGTCTGCATCGTATTCGTGCGTTCCAAGAAGCCCGGCCCGGAGATCGTCGCTTTCGCCGAGGAAAACGGTCTGACCGTCCTGACGACGGATCTGCGTATGTATGAGGCGTGCGGCAAGCTGTACGCTGCGGGACTGAAAGGCAACGGTGAGATCCATGAATGAGCCGCTGACGTTTCAGTACGCGGTCGACGGCGACAACTTCACCTCCGCCGGACAGGCGTCCGTGCAGGTCAAGAAGGTGCTGCGCCGTCTGGGGCTGGACCCGGAAACGATCCGCCGCGTGTCGATCGCGATGTACGAGGGCGAGATCAACATGGTCATCCATGCCGGCGGCGGCGAGGCCGAGGTACGCATTTACGAGGACAGCATCGAGATCGTCCTGCGCGACAGCGGCCCGGGTATCGCGGACATCGACCAGGCCATGCAGGAGGGCTTCTCCACGGCGCCGGACAACATCCGTTCGCTCGGCTTCGGCGCAGGCATGGGCCTGCCGAACATGAAGCGCTACACCGATTCCATGCAGATCGAATCCACGGTCGGCGTGGGGACGACGATCACGATGCGGGTCGATCTTTGACGACTCTTTTTGAAGGGAGAGCCGACTAATGCAAGAGTATATACATTCGGTTTCTCTGGATGCGAGCCGCTGCACCGGATGCACGACCTGTATGAAATTCTGCCCCACCGAGGCGATCCGCGTGCACGACGGCTGCGCACAGATCGACGGCAGCCGCTGTATCGACTGCGGCGAGTGCGTGCGTCACTGTACCAACAACGCCAAAAAAGCCGTATGCAGCGAGTTTTCGCAGATCGCCGCGTACAAGTGGAAGATCGCGCTGCCCGCGCCGTCGCTGTTCGCGCAGTTCAGCGGGCTGGACGACGTGGATTACGTTTTACAGGGCCTTTTGGACATCGGGTTCGACGACGTGTTCGAGGTCGCGCGCGCGGCGGAGCTGGTGAGCGCGTACACGCGCCGGTATCTCAAGACCGAGGGGATCAAAAAGCCGGTCATCAGCAGCGCGTGTCCCGTGGTGGAGCGGCTGGTGCTGCTGCGGTTCCCGTCCTTGCGGGACAATATCCTGCCCATCAAGCCTCCCGTGGAGGTGGCGGCGGAAGCGGCGCGCGCCAAGGCGCTTCGCGAGCATCCGGAGCTTTCGAGCGAGGACGTCGGCGTCTGTTTCATTTCGCCCTGCGCGGCGAAAGCCAGCTATATCAAAAACCAGTGCGGCAGCTACAAGAGCAACGTCGACGTGGTGCTTTCCATCAACGAAGTATATTTCCAGCTTCTGAACGTGATGAAGCACATCGACGCGCCCGCCGTGTCCACCCAGGCCGGCATGATCGGATTGGGCTGGGCGTCGATCGGCGGCGAGACGTCCGCACTGCTCAGCGACAACAACATCTCCGTGGACGGCATCCACAACGTCAACGAAGTTTTGGAAAAGATAGAAAACGGCAGCATCCCGCCGGTGGATTTTGTGGAATTGAACGCCTGTCCGGGCGGCTGCGTCGGCGGCGTGCTGACGATCGAAAACCCGTATGTGGCGAAGAACCGGCTGAAAACGCTGCGGCGCTATATGCCCGTATCGCTCAACGCCGTGCCCGCGAGCGAGTCCTATATCCCGGACGAAGTGCTGGCGGAGCCGGCGGAGTATACCAACAACAACCGTCTGGGCAAGAGCTTCGGCGAGTCGATGCGGCTGATGGTGAAGATCCAGCAGATCCGCGAGAGCCTGCCCGGCATCGACTGCGGCTCCTGCGGCGCGCCGACGTGCCGCGCGTTTGCGGAGGACGTGGTGCGCGGCAAGGCCGACATCAACGACTGCATTATTGCCTACAAGGACCTGATCCGGCAATACATTACCGACAAGAATCGAGGCGAACGAACCGATGACCGTGGCGAATCTGGCAGCACTTGACGGGATGCGCGCGCTGACCTGCCCCGAACCGGAGCGGGAGATCGGCGGCGTGTATATCGGCGATCTGCTCAGCTGGGTCATGGGACGCGCCAAAGCGGACGACGCATGGATCACCATTATGACGAACATCAACGTCGTCGCGGTGGCGGCGCTGGCGGATACGGCGTGCATCGTGCTTGCGGAAGGCGTTGCGCCGGAGCAGGCGGTGCTCGACACGGCCGGGGCGAAGGGCGTCAATATCCTGCAGTGCGGCCGGCCGATCTACGAAACGGCGCTGCTGCTGCACGAAAACCTCTGATATGAACCGGTATTATTACGACCTGCATATCCATTCCTGTCTGTCGCCCTGCGGCGACGACGACATGACGCCGAACAACATCGCCGGGATGGCGGCGCTGGCGGGACTGCAGATCGCGGCGCTGACGGATCACAACACCTGCAAGAACTGTCCGGCTTTTTTTGAAGCGGCGGCGCGAAACGGCGTGATCCCCGTGGCGGGCATGGAGCTGACGACGGCGGAGGACATTCATCTGCTGTGCCTGTTTGAAAAGCTCGACGACGCGACGGCGTTCGACGAAGCGGTGGACGCGCATCGGGTGCGCATCCCGAACCGCGCGGAGATCTTCGGCGAGCAGCGGATCATGAACGGAAGCGACGAAGTGATCGGCAGCGATCCGTTCCTGCTGCCGAACGCGACGGACCTGACGATCGAGCAGGGGACGGCGCTGTGCCGCGAAATGGGCGGCGTATGCTGGCCCGCGCACGTCGACCGCGAGGCAAACGGCGTGATCGCCGTGCTGGGCGCGTTCCCGGACGAGCCGGTCTTTGCGTGCGCCGAGTTTTACGACGGCGACAAGCAGGCGGCGTATCTGGAGCGGTATCCCAATCTGCGCGGCAAGCTGCTGCTTACGTCCTCCGACGCGCATTATCTGTGGCAGATCCGCGACAAGAGCGCGTTCTTCGAGCTGGAGGACGAGCCGTACTCCGCGGAGCTTGTTCGGAAAAAACTATTTGAGAAGCTGAGGTGCGGGCAGTGAAAGAGCTTTCGCTGAACATTCTGGATATTGCCCAAAACTCCATCAAAGCGGGCGCGGCGCATATCGGCGTGTTTCTGGAAGAAACGGCCGACACGCTGGAGATGACGATCCGCGACGACGGCTGCGGCATGACGCAGGACGTCCTGCGCGGGGTGACGGACCCGTTTTATACGACGCGCACGACGCGCAGCGTGGGAATGGGGATCCCGCTTTTAAAGCTCGCGGCGGAGCAGACCGGCGGCTCGTTTTCGATCGAGTCGGTCAGCGAGTCGGACGATCCCGCGTCGCACGGCACGACCGTCCGCGCGCTGTTTCATAAAAACCATCTGGACTATACGCCGCTCGGAGACGTCGTCTCCACGGTATGTACGCTGATCCAGGGCGCGCCCGATACGGACTGGCATTTCCGCCACCGCATGGGCGAGCGGACCGTCGAGATCGACACCGCCGAAATGCGGCAGGTGCTCGGCGGCGTCCCGCTGGACAGCTTTGAAGTGCTCGACTGGATCCGGCAGTCGCTCCTGGAGGAGTACGCCGGTTTCGATACACAGTAATCTTAGGGAGAAAGGAATATAAACTATGAAATCTTTGGCTGAACTTGCGGCGATCCGCGAAAGAATGAAGGACAAGGTCGTCCTGCGTGAGGGCAGCGGCGATATCCGTGTGGTCGTGGGAATGGCGACCTGCGGGATCGCGGCCGGCGCCAGACCTGTGCTCAACCGCTTTGTCGAGCAGGTTTCCGCACAGGGGCTCGCCGACAAGGTGACCGTGACGCAGACCGGTTGTATCGGCATCTGCCAGTTTGAGCCGGTGGTGGAGGTGTACGAGGCCGGCAAGGACAAAGTGACGTACGTGAAAATGACTGCGGAAAAGGCCGACGAGGTCGTGGAAAAGCACCTCAAGGGCGGCAAGGTCATTGCGGAATATACAATCAGCGCCATGGATGCGTAACGGGAGGTAAAACTTATGATTCGTTCCCAGGTATTGGTTTGCGGCGGTACGGGATGTACGTCCTCCGGCAGTGCGGCTCTGCTGACTGCGTTTGAGGAAGAGCTGCAAAAAAACGGTCTTGCCGAGGAAGTCAAGATCGTGAAGACGGGCTGCTTCGGCCTTTGCGCGCTTGGCCCCGTCGTCATCATTTACCCTGACGGCACGTTCTACAGCCATGTGCAGAAGGACGACGTTGCCGAGATCGTTTCCGAGCATCTGCTCAAGGGCCGCATCGTGGAGCGTCTTGTGTATGCGGACGTGGCCGAGGAGGTCAAGGAGGAGACGGCGAAAGCGGTCGCGCTCAGCGACACGGTTTTCTATAAATCGCAGAAGCGCGTCGCGCTGCGCAACTGCGGCGTCATCAACCCCGAAAGCATCGACGAATACATCGCCATGGACGGCTATGCCGCGCTGGGCAAGGTGCTCACGGAAATGACGCCGGCCGAGGTCGTGCAGGTCATCAAGGATTCCGGCCTTCGCGGCAGAGGCGGCGGCGGATTCCCGACCGGTCTGAAGTGGAGCTTCACAGCGGCCAACCAGGCGGACCAGAAGTACGTCGTCTGCAACGCCGACGAAGGCGACCCGGGCGCGTTCATGGACCGTTCCGTGCTGGAAGGCGACCCGCACTGCATCATCGAAGCCATGGCCATCTGCGGCTACGCCACCGGCGCGACCGAGGGCTATATCTACGTGCGCGCGGAGTATCCGATCGCGGTCAAGCGTCTGGAGATCGCCATCGCACAGGCGAAGGAATACGGCCTTTTGGGCAAGAACATCTTTGAATCCGGCTTCGATTTCGATCTGCACATCCGACTGGGCGCAGGCGCGTTCGTTTGCGGCGAGGAGACCGCGCTGATGACCTCCATCGAAGGCAACCGCGGCGAGCCGAGACCGAGACCGCCTTATCCCGCCGTGAAGGGCCTGTTCCTGAAGCCCACGACGGAGAACAACGTCGAGACGTTCGCCAACGTCCCGCAGATCATCCTCAAGGGCGCCGAATGGTTCGCATCCATGGGCACCGAGCGCTCCAAGGGCACGAAGGTCTTCGCGCTCGGCGGCAACATCACGAATACCGGCCTTGTGGAAATCCCGATG
>JAFSYP010000035.1 GCA_017449935.1 Clostridia bacterium | reverse complement strand
GATATCTGGAACTGGCAACCGAAGACTGTTTGAAGAGCCGGATGCGGGAAAACCGCACGTCCGGTTCTGTGAGGGGCAGTAGGCAAGCCTTTCACGTGTTTCAACAAATTGAAAGGAGTGTCGAGGCTGCCTACTCGACGATCATCATGCAATTCATCCGCGAAAAGCAGTTCAAAGCGAATCTGCACTGTCACAGCACGCTGTCCGACGGCGAGCTTTCCCCCGAAACGCTCAAGGAGATCTACAAGGCGCACGGCTATTCGATCCTCTCCATCACCGACCATGAGCGTCCGTACGACCACACCGCGCTGAGCGAGCCGGACTTTCTGATGCTGACCGGGTACGAGGCGTATATCCGCCCGGACCCCGACTGCCGTTACGACGCGTACAGCCGGGAGCTGCATTTGAATCTGTTCGCGCGCGATCCGCACAACACGGATCTGATCTGCTACAACGACAAATACGTAAAGTACGTCAGCGATCCCGCGGAGCGCGCCGCCATGCACCGCTACGGGAGCGAGGAAACGCGGCAGTATACGCCCGAATACATCAACCGTTTTATCGCGACGGCACGCGAGGACGGCTATCTCGTCACGCTCAACCACCCCGTCTGGTCGATGGAGGATTTTGACGAGGTGTTCCGCTACGACGGCTATTTTTCGATGGAGATCTGCAATTTCAGCGCGTTCCGCAGCGGGCTGAACGAATACAACACATGCCTGTACGATATGCTGCTGCGGCGCGGCCGACGCGTGTTTGCGCACTCCGCGGACGACAACCATAACGCGATCGGCCCCGACAAGCCCGGCGACGATTCCTTCGGCGGCTTTGCGATGCTCAACCTGCCGGACGACGCGCTCACCTACGACGGCGTGATCGCCGCGCTGGACGCGGGCTGCTTCTATTCCTCGATGGGGCCGGTCATCCGTTCGCTGGAGATCGAAAACGGCGTCGCTTCCATCACTTGTTCGGACGCGGCGCGTATCGCCATGATCTTCGGCTCGAAGGACACGCGCGCCGTATTTCCCGCCTCGTTCGGCGA
Organism: Clostridia bacterium; assembly: GCA_017449935.1. Taxonomy (GTDB): domain Bacteria; phylum Bacillota; class Clostridia; order Oscillospirales; family Acutalibacteraceae; genus UBA1425. The sequence continues at coordinate 17,665 of JAFSYP010000035.1, read as the reverse complement.
AACAGTCGATCACGCCGAATTCAAGATCCCGAAGAAAGCGCCGTATGTGCGCTTCACCGTGACAGACGCATACGGACGGCACGCCGATACGCGCGGCTATTTCCGCGACGAATGGTCCCGCGAGCTTTGATTAATCTGTATTCGCGGAGGACGTAAAAATGCGGAAGATGTGGAGAAGTGCACTTGCGCTGCTTCTTTCGGCGATCCTGCTGTGCGGTGCGGCGCCGACGTCGTTCGCCGAAGGCGGCGAGATCGTCTTCGGCACGTGCGGCGCCAGCGGCGACGGCAGCAATGCAACTTGGGAACTGAACACCGGCACGGGCGAAATGACGATCCGCGGCACGGGAGAAATGAAAGGTTACAGTTCATCTTCTGTCCCGTCGTATTCGTACCGCGATACAATCCGCGCCGTCACGATTGAAAACGGAGTGACCGGCATCGGCGAATATGCATTCTACTTCTGCGGCAATCCGTGTCTCGTCTGTCGGCTCGGTCGGCGCTTCAGCCTGCGGTTGAGGCGACCGCCAGACGCCCGCGCCCCTTGCCGTTTCTATTGTGCTCTACAGGGGGAACGGATCGCCGCGGTCGGCGCAAACGCCTCCCTCGCGATGACATCGTCTTTACCTGTATCTGGCCATCCCACAATATTCCGTGAGAGGAAAAAGCCTCGACAATCCGGGAATTTTTTCCGGGAAAGTTTCGCTTGACTTGACGGCTGTTTGTCTCTATAATAAAAAAGGACATCCAAATTCAGACAAAGGACTGAACGAAATGGCAAAAACCGCTCCGAATAAAAACAAGCCGCGTTTTTTCTCCGTTCTGATGACGCTGATCCTGATCGGCGCGGGGATCTTCGGCGTTTATAAAGTCCGCTCTATGCTGCGCCCCGGACCGCTCTTTGCCTTCTTCCCGGAAAAAGAGAGCGTTTCCGAAAAGGCGGCGCCCGCCGACGAGGCGACAACAAAGACGGCGGACGAAGATGCGATCGCCGCCGCCAAAGCCATCGGCGAGGCGGACAGCACGCTCACGCCCGCGTTCCTCTCCTACATCGCGGAGAACTGCGACGCCAAGGCGCTCAAGACCGTGCAGGCCGCGATGAGCGCGCCGGACTTCGACCGGGCGGTCTGGTTCACCGCGACGGGCAAGTCTTTCCATACGCTGAACGCGCTGGCGGACGGCAGCGTGGATAAAGGACTCGTGCGCGATCTGCAGAGCGACAAGGATACGATCGAGATCGGTTTCGCCGGCAAGATCAACGCCGCGCAGGCAGGCTCTGCAGCAGACTGTATTTCCGCCGACCTGCAGAAGGCCATGCAGGAAATGGATATTCAGGTCGTCAACAGCGAATGCGTTTTCTCTTCCGACGGCACGACGGGCGCGTATCTCGCAGACCCCAAGTCCGTCGATCTGTATAAACAGACGGGCGTGGATCTGGCTGTCGTAGCCAACGACCGTGTCGCCGTCAACGGCGCGGACGGCGTCGCGCAGACGCTTAAAACGCTCGAGAGCGCCGACGTTTCCCATGTCGGCGCAGGCGCGGACGTGAACGAAGCGGCCAAGCCCGCCTACTTCCTCGTCGGCGGACGCAAGATCGCCTTCATCGCCGCGGCGGATACGCTCGCATGGCGTTCGGCATACGCTGCGACCGCCACGTCGGCCGGCGTGTTCTCCTTGCGGTACAGCCTGGACGCGGTCAAATACGCCGTCAAAGCCGCCAAGGAAGTCAGCGACTATGTGTTCGTGTATATCCACGCGGGCGTCGACGACAACGCGAGCTGGTTCGACATCGATCAGGACACCTGGTCGAAAGCGCTCATCGACGAGGGCGCGGACGGCGTGATCGGCGCGCGCTCCAGCCGTCTGCAGGGCATGGAATACTACAACGGCAAGCTGATCGTTTACGGCCTGGGCAACTTCCTGTATGACGACAGCACGCGCGAGACCGGCATCTACAAGCTCTCGATCGCCAAGGACGGCACGCTGTCGCATTTCTTCCTGCCGTGCATTCAGTCCGGCGGCAAGGTCTCGCTGTGCACGAACGATGCGGACAGCTATTCCGTCTTCAACCGCATCTCCACATATTGCGGCAACGTCGTCTCCGTCGACAGCGACGGCACGATCCGCAACAACCGCCGTTGACGTTCCGCAGAGCGCAGAGCGTATCGGCAGTATTTTCAAAAAACAGCTTGACAAAACCGCTTTCCCGTGATAGAATACGAAAACAACAAATGCGATGACGGAACTATTGCTTCTGGCATAAGCGATCCAGAGAGCCGGCGTTTTGGTGCGAGCCGGTTCGCCGCCTTTGGCAAGTCTCCTTCCCGAGCAGGGACGCTGAACGGAGTTTTCTCCCGCGTAGGCGTCTCCGGCCAGCCACCGTTACCGGGCGAAGGGCTTGTTTGAGCCTGAAGAGCGGCCGCTGAACAGCGGCAATCAGGGTGGTACCGCGGATTTATTTTCGTCCCTGAGACCTTCACAGGTCTCAGGGATTTATTTTTTCAATGAAAGGATGGTTCCCATGAAACAAATCCTCCTGTGCGACAGAACGCTCTGCCGTCAAAACGGCGCTTTCAGCTTCAAAGAAAAGATCGAGATCGCGCGTCTGCTCGAAAACCTATCGGTCGACGCGGTGGAACTGCCGGTCATTGAGAATGTCCGCACCGACGTTTTGCTTGTCAAAACCGTTTCGTCCTTTGTCAAAAAGAGCGTGCTGTCCGTCGACGCGGGCGGCACGGCCGAAGGCATAGACAACGCCGCCGCCGCGCTCATGAGCGCCGCACACGGCCGCATCCGCATTTCCCTGCCTGTTTCGACCGTCGGCATGGAATACGGATACCACAAGAAAGCGCCGAAGATGCTCGCGCTGGCGGAATCGCTGGTCGCCAAGGCGAAAGAAGCGTGCGCGGATGTGGAGTTCTGCGCGCTGGACGCCACGCGCGCGGAAGAGGGCTTCCTGCCGCAGCTCGCGAAGGCGGTCGTCGCCGCGGGCGCGGACGCGTTCACACTCTGCGACATCGAGGGCACGATGCTGCCCGATACGTTCAGCCGCTTCGTCGGCGATTTCATCCGGGACGCGCAGCTGCCGCCGGACGTCTGCGTCGGCGTGCAGTGCAGCAACGCCAACGGATTGGCCGTCGCATGCGCCGTCATGGCCGTGCAGGCGGGTGCGAACGTCGTCAAGACCGCGTGCGGCGGCGACGTCACGGATCTGGGCACATTCGGCACGCTGCTGAAGAACTGCGGCACGGACTGCGGTCTGTGCGCCGATCTTGAGCTGACACGTCTCGGCCGGATCTTCTCGCAGATCACCCGTTTTTCCGGCGAATCGGTCCGGCAATCCGCCGCGGACGCCGAGGGCGAGGACGAGGGCTTCCACTTCGACGAAAAAGACACGCAGGAGACTGTCGCCGCCGCCGTGCGCAGGCTCGGCTATGATCTGTCCGTCGAGGACGAGGGCAAGGTCTATGAGGAATTCCGCCGCGTCGCCGTCAAGAAAAACGTCGGCGTCAAGGAGCTGGAAGCGATCGTCGCCTCCGCCGCGCATCAGGTGCCGAGCGCGTATAAACTGATCAGTTACGTTATCAATACCGGCAACGTCTTCACGCCGTGCGCCCAGATCAAGCTCGAAAAGGATGGCAAGCTCCTGAGCGGGATCGGCATGGGCGACGGCCCGATCGACGCGGCGTTCCTGACGATCGACCAGATCGTCGGCCGCCACTATGAGCTGGACGATTTCCAGATCCAGTCCGTCACCGAGGGCAAAGAAGCGATGGCCTCCACGCTCGTGAAGCTGCGCTTCGACGGCAAGCTCTATTCCGGCAACGGACTCTCCACCGACATCGTCGGCGCAGGCATCCGCGCCTACGTCAACGCGCTGAACAAAATCGTCTATGAGGAGGACGCAAGATGAAGCTCTCGTTTTCGACCAAGGGCTGGCACGGAAAATCCTTTGAGGATTTCTGCGCCATGGCCAAGGATCTGGACTTCGGCGGCATCGAGCTGCACAACACGCACAGCGCCCTGTTTACCGAATCGGACGGCGCGTTTTACGATTACAGCGCCGCCGCCACCCGCCGCAAGCTGCTGGACGAAAAGATTGCGCTGCCGTGCGTGGACGCGATCTGCGATCCCGGCGATCCCGCCGTGCGCGACGAGGCGCTGGCCGAGGTGCGCCGCTGTATGGAGATCGCCGCGGCGCTGCATATTCCCTGCGTGCGCCTGAAGGTCTACGCCGACGGCCCGGCCGCCGACGTCAGCCTTTCTGTCGAATCGTTCCTGCGCGAGCTGCTGCCGCAGGCCGTGGAAAAGAAGGTCGCGCTGCTGGTGGAAAGCTCCGGCGTGTTCAGCGATACGCGCGCGCTGCGCGATCTGCTCAACAGCTTTGCCGACGAACACATAGCCGCGCTGTGGGACATGACGTCCACCTATTTCTGCGGCGGCGAAAGCGCCGAGCAGACCATCACCAATCTCGGCGCCTATGTGCGGCATGTGCATATCAAGGACGCGGAAAAAACGGACGACGGCGTCGCCTACTGCCTGATGGGCGAGGGCACGCTGCCGATCGACGATATGGTCGCCGCGCTGCGCTCGGTCAATTACAGCGGCTTTGTTTCGCTCGAATGGGACCCGGCGTGGTGTCCGGAGATCGACGATATGGAGATCGTCTTCGCGCAGTTCGCGGGGTTCATGCACCCTTACCGCGACACGTCCGCCGCCGCGCCGACGCTGTACAGCAACAGCGCGCATACGGGCAAATACGTCTGGAAAAAAGAGATTCTGATCAACGAAACGTTCCCGCAGGTGCTTGACCGCATGGTCGAGGAGTTCCCCGACCAATACGCGTTCAAATACACGACGCTCGACTATACGCGCACCTATAAAGAATTCCGCGACGACGTGGACAATTTTGCCCGCGCGCTCGTGGCGATGGGCGTGCGGCCCGGCTCGCACGTGGCGATCTGGGCGACCAACATCCCGCAGTGGTATATTACCTTCTGGGCGACGACCAAGATCGGCGCGGTGCTGGTCAAGGTCAACACCGCTTATAAGATCCACGAGGCGGAATACCTGCTGCGCCAATCCGATACGCACACGCTCGTGATGATCGAAAGCGCGCTGGATTCCGACTATTCCGGCATCATGTCGGAGCTGTGCCCCGAACTCAAAACCACGAAAAAGGGCGAGCCGCTGCACTGCCGCAGACTGCCGTTCCTGCGCAACATCGTCACCGTCGGCTTCAAAAAGGAAGGGTGTCTGACGTGGGATGAATTCCTCGCCCACGCCGACGACGTCCCCGTGGAGGATATTCACCGCATGGCCGCCGCCGTGCGCAAGGACGACGTGTGCAATATGCAGTACACGTCCGGCACGACCGGCTTCCCCAAGGGCGTGATGCTCACGCATTACAACGTCGTCAACAACGGCAAGTGCATCGGCGACCGTATGGAGCTGTCCACGGCCGACCGCATGATGATCCATGTGCCGATGTTCCACTGCTTCGGCATGGTCCTGTCCATGACGAGCTGCATGACGCACGGCGCGACGCTCTGCCCGATCCCGTATTTCTCGGCAAAGTCCTCGCTCGCGTGCGTCAACCGGGAAAAGATCACCGTATTCAACGGCGTTCCGACGATGTTCATCGCCATGCTGGAGCACCCCGACTTTGCCAAAACGGACTTTTCTCATATGCGCACGGGCATCATGGCCGGCAGCACCTGCCCCGAATCGCTCATGCGTGAAGCCGCCGAAAAGATGCATATGACCGGCATTACCAGCGTCTACGGCCAGACCGAGTCGTCGCCCGGCTGCACGATGAGCGACTGGCAGGTCTCGATCGATCTGCGCACCGGCACGGTCGGCAACGCGTTCCCGGAGGTCGAGTGCAAGGTGATCGATCCCGAAACGGGCAAGGACGTTCCCGACGGCCAGAACGGAGAATTCGTCGCGCGCGGCTACAACGTGATGAAGGGCTATTACAAAATGCCGCAGGCGACCGCCGCCGCCATCGACGCGGACGGCTGGCTGCATACGGGCGACCTCGCCTGCCGCGAGCCGAACGGCTATTACCGCATCACCGGCCGCCTGAAGGATATGATCATCCGCGGCGGTGAGAATCTTTATCCCAAAGAGATCGAGGAATTCATCTTCACGCACGACAAGGTGCAGGACGTGCAGGTCATCGGCGTGCCGGACGAACAGTACGGCGAGGAAGCGATGGCGTGCATCATCCTCAAGCCCGGCGAGACGTGTACCGAAGAAGAAATGAAAAAATATATCATGGATCACATGGCGCGTCACAAGGTGCCGCGGTACATTGATTTCGTGGACAGCTTCCCGATGAACGCCGCCGGCAAGATCCAGAAATTCAAAATGCGCGAAGCGGCCGTCAAAAAGCTCGGCCTGGAAGTCAAGCAATAATCAGGCGGCCGCGGATCGTCGGCTGCCGGGAGCTGCCGTCGGCTCAAAGCTGCGGCAGCCTTTTTAGGTTCATCAAGGACAGACTGCTGCATCCCCCAACTTTCCGTGAACATCGTTTTTTTATCGGAGGACGTATGCTCTACACGACTATCCTGTTTGACGCGGACGAAACGCTGCTGGATTTCCGCGCGGCGGAGACTGCCGCGCTGCACGAGGTGTTCCGCAGCCGCGGTCTGCCGACGGACGGGGAATTCGTCGACGCCTACCGCAGCATCAACAACGGCCTGTGGGAGCGCTTCAACCGCGGCGAGATCGAAAAGCGCGAGATCACCGATACGCGCTTTGTCCGCCTGTTCGAGCGCTTTCACGTCCCGCTCGACGGCGTTGCGTTCAACCGGTTCTATCTGGACGAGCTGTCCCGGCACGGCGTCGCGCTGCCGGGCGCCGAAGCGTTGTGCGGATCGCTCCGCGACGCGGGCTGCGCGCTGTATATCATCACCAACGGCGTCGGCTTCGTACAGAAGCGGCGCTTTCGCGAGAGCGGTCTTGCGCCGTACTTCGCCGGCACGTTCATTTCCGAGGAGATCGGCGCGGGAAAACCGTCTGCCGTTTTCTTTGATTATGTGCTGCGGCATATCCCGCAGCAGGACAAGCGCCGTATCCTCGTCGTCGGCGACTCGCTGAGCGCCGACGTCGCAGGCGGCAGCGCCGCCGGACTCGACACCTGCTGGTACGACCGGACGCGCGCGAACACGCCGAACGGCGCGACCTATACCGTACATGATTTCAAACAGCTGCAAAAGCTGATTCTGGGGGGGTTCGATATGAAAGACCTGCAAACTCTGCAAACCATGATCGACGAAAGCGAACGCATCGTGATATTCAGCGGCGCGGGCGTGTCCACCGAAAGCGGCATCCCGGATTTCCGCGGCGCGGACGGGCTGTATCAGAAAAAAGAAAAGCAGTTCGACTACCCGCCGGAAACGATGCTCAGTCACACGTTTTTCAAGCACCACCCGGAGATCTTCTTCGACTACTACCGCACGAAGATGATCTATCCGGACGCCAAGCCCAACGCCTCGCATACGGCGGCGGCAGCGCTGGAACGGAAAGGAAAGCTCTCCGCGGTCGTGACGCAGAACATCGACGGTCTGTATCAGCAGGCCGGCGTCCGCCGCGTGCTGGAGCTGCACGGATCCACGCTGCACAATACATGCACCCGCTGCGGCAAGAAAAGCGGCCTGGACGCGATCCTCTCGACGGACGGCGTCCCGCGCTGCGTGTGCGGCGGGATCATAAAGCCCGACGTCGTGCTGTACGAGGAATCGCTCGACGCGGACGTGATCGAACAGGCGGTCGAAGCGATCGCCGGAGCGGACTGCCTGATCGTCGCGGGCACCAGTCTGACCGTCTATCCCGCGGCAGGATTCGTACGGTATTTCCGCGGCGGCCGCTTCGTGCTCATCAACCGCGACGAAACGCCGATGGATTCTCAGGCGGACCTGATCCTGCGAGACAACGTCGGCAAGGTCTTTGAATCGCTGAAGATCTGACGGAATAATCCGGCGCGATAAGGACAAACTAAAAAATAACTTAATGTAGACCTTGCAAAATTTGTCGCGGAGGAGTACAATAGCAAAGAAAGTTTACACAATGAGGTCGATACTATGAATATGGATGCATTGAAGCCCAACGAAGGCAAGAAACTGAAGATCTCCACGAAGTACGGGGACTTCCTGCGTTATCCCGTCAAAACGCACGTCGTCGTCAAGGACGACAGCATCACGGATATCCTCGATCTGTACGTGAAGGATTATCTTCAGGAGGGCGACATGATCTTCATCAGCGAAAAGATCATTGCCATCAGCCAGGGACGCGCGTTCGACATCGACGACATCGAGGTTTCCAAGCTGGCGAACTTCCTGTGCAAATTCGTCTATAAATCGCCGTACGGCATCGGACTGGGCAGCCCGTGGACGATGGAGCTGGCCATCCGCGACATCGGCGTGCCGAAGATCCTCTTCGCGGCGTTTTGCTCCGCGGTCACCAAACCGTTCGGCGTGCGCGGCGTGTTTTATAAGATTGTCGGCGACAAGGGCCGCGCGATCGACGGACCGTGCGACTACACGCTCCCGCCCTACAATCACTATGCGAAGCTCGCGCCGAAGGACCCGGACAAGGTCGCGGCCGAGCTGGAAAAGCACACCGGCTGCAAGGTCGTTATCATGGACGCCAACGACATCGGCCGCGAGGTCCTCGGCGTGTCCGATCCGTCTATCGACATAGAGATGTGCAAAGAGGTCTTCCGCGACAATCCGCTCGGCCAGAAATCCCAGCAGACGCCCATCGCCATCGTGCGGCGGGCATAAACAAACAAAAAAGGCTGCCTTCACGACAGCCTCTTTTTTATGCGCTTTGTTCGGTTTCAGTCGGTGAAAACGCCTTCCTCCTGCGGCTCGTCCTCCGAGTCCTCAAAGGAATTCTGCGAATCCTCGTTGTCCTGCGGCGTTTCCTCGTCCTCGTCCCGCGAATCGTCGTCGCGGTCGAACGGATTGAAGAAACGGTCGATGAACCGCGTGGTCGATTCGGGCTGCGGTTCTTCCTCCGACTCCTCGTCGTCGTAATCCTCGTCGTCGTAATCGTAATCGTCGTCGTAATCGTCGTCGTAGTCGTAGGAACGGTCGTAGCCGGACAGCCAGTCGAACGGCGACTCACGCGCGTCTTCGTTGATCTCGATGTTGGTCATGCCGTACAGCGCCTGCTGCACGCGGCGCGCGTCGAGCTGATAGTCCACGATCCAGACGAACTCCTGCGCCGAGCCGTAGCCCGTCATCATATAGCTGTCCTTGCCCGTCATCTCCACGCTGCCGTCCTCGTTGATGTCCAGCAGGGGACAGGAGACCTGCTCCATGTCGTAATTTATCCAGTTCTGCATGAGCGCCTGCGTGCCCAGTGAAAAGATCTGCGAGCGGCGGTAATTCGTTTGCACGTACGGCAGGACCAGATTGAGCATGTTGTTCAGCTGTCCCACGGACGCGGACTTCGCCTTTTTCATCAGCGCGGTCACGATCTTGCGCTGGCGGCGCGTGCGGCTGACGTCGCCGTCGGCGTCGCTCTTGCGGATGCGCGAATAGATCAGCGCCTGATCGCCGTTGAGCTTGACGCCCTTGCCGTACGGGAATTTCCCGTGCGAAGAAGTGCGGCGGATATAGCGCGCCTCATATTCCTCCACGTCCACCTCCACGCCGCCGAGCGCGTTGATGAGCTTGGGGAACGTGTCGAAATCGACCGTCACATAGTTGTCGATCTCGATCTTGTAGTTGTTCTCGATCGTCTCGACCAGCGTGGCCGCGCCGCCCCAGTTGTACGTGGCGTTGATCTTGTACCAGCGGTCCCGCCCGTCGATATTCATGTAGGTATAGCTGTCGCGCATGAAGGAAACAAGCGTGATCTTTTTCGTCTTTTTGTTCAGCGAAACCAGGATCATCGCGTCCGTGCGGCCCTCGGAACCGACTTCCGTATCGACGCCGCACAGCAGGCAGTTGATCACGTTTTTAGTTTTCAGCTTCTGTCCGCTGTTCGTTGCCCATTTTTTCAGCCAGTCCTTGAGCGAAGACGCGTCCGCCACGTCGTACATCGGCGTAAAGACCGGGTCCTCCTCCTGCACGACGTGCGTCTGGTCGGCGTGCTCAAAGTTCACGCCGGAATCGTAGTCGATCATGCCGAGCTTCTCGTTCACGATCAGAATGAACGCGATGATCAATCCGAGCAGGATCAGCAGCACGGCAACCAACAGGATCTTTAAGTTGCGCTTTTTCTTCTTCAGCCAAAACCTTGAGAATTTGTTTGCGTATATGCCGTCGTCGCCGAGATCGCCGGCGTAGTCGTTGGAGTACGCGGCGTCGGGATCGGTGCGGTTCTTTTTGGAGATCGGAATATCCGGCAGAGTCTCCTGCTGCGGATCAGATTCCGGCTCGTCCTTGGGTTTGCTGTAATATACGTTCCAATCCTTTTTCTCTTCGCTCATAGTTCACCACATTCCATAGTCAGAATACAGTATAGTATATCACACTTGACGCGCGATAATATTCTAAATACGAAATATACTAAATTTTCGACACTTTTTTTGCATTACAGCACTTTCCGGGATGATCTCGCCGCATTCCGGACAGAATAAGAAAGGAGCATTTCAGGACCGTTTGACGATCCTGACTTTGAAATGATCCGCACGCAAAGAAGAGAGACGTGATCTAATGAAAGCTGTCAAGCGTTTTTGCGCTGTCGTTTTGTGCGCGGGCCTTTGCGCCGTCATCGCAGGCGGCGGTCTGTATTACGCGCGGCGGGAAACGGCGTACCGCGAAAAAACGATCGAGCCGATGACGACGCTTCGTCTGGCCGCGCTGCCGGAGATTTCCGCGCGCGATCAGCTCCGGCTGTGCGCGCATAGGGGACTTTCGGCGGTCGCGCCGGAAAACACGACGCAGGCTGTGCGCGCCGCCGGCGAGGCGGGTTTCGGGTTCGTCCTGCTGGACGCCGCCTGGACGAAGGACGGCGAAAGCGTACTTCTGGCGGACGACACGGTCGAGCGCATGACCGCCGGCCGCGGCCGCGTGTCCTCGTATTCCTTCGCGCAGCTCGCGCGTATGCCGCTCGACAACGGCGCCAACCTTTCGGACTGCGGCCGCGTGCAGATCCCGCGGCTCGCGGACGCGCTGGAGCTCTGCGCCGTCTATGGGATGCGGACGATCCTGACGGTCCGCCACGCGTACGAGATGCTGCCGCATTCGCTGCAGGCGCAGTTAGCGGACGCGTATATGGTCGTATCGTCGCGCAGGGACGTGCTCACGTCGCTGACCGGCAAAACGCAAAGGCTGTGTCTGCGGACGGAAACGCTGACGCAGCAGGATCTGCGGTACGCATCGCAGCACGGCTTTGCCGTCGCGTTCGATCCGCAGAGCACACCCGCCGGACTACTGCGGCAGGCCGGGGACGTTGAGCTTTGGGCATGGCCGGTCAACACGCGGGAGACGTTGGCGCACGCGGCGGAGAACGGCGTGCGGAACATCGTAACAGACTGCATTCTGCCCATGTCCGAAAAATAAATTATCCACCGACTTTTCCACATCCTGTGCAAAAAGCGGCACAGGATGTGGTGCTTTTTCTGCACATCGACCACCATGACTGGTTTATCCCGTTTTCTCCACGCATTGTTCACCGAATTATCCCTGAAAAAACGGAAACTGACCGAAAAAAAGCCCTTGACAAGCGGCGTTTTTTTATGTATAATAAGCCCCTGTAAAGACAAAGGCTTTACAGGCAACCGAGGAGATGAGACCTGTGGCAAAGGATCTGGAGATCGTCACCCTGCTTGACTTCTACGGCGAGATGCTCACCGTCAAGCAGCGCGATTTTTTGGAATACTACTACAACGACGACCTTTCTCTTTCTGAAATCGCAGCCAATGAAGGCATCACCCGCCAGGGTGTGCGCGACGCGATCAAACGCGCCGAAAAACAGCTGTACGACATGGAGGAGAAGTTAGGTCTGGTTCGTCGTTTCGAGGACGCCAAAAAAGGTCTGACCGAGATCACGGAATATGCCGAAATGATCAACGCCTACAACCTGCGCCACTCCCTGTCCCGCGAGATCAACGAATACACCGTCAAGATCAAAGCCATCGCACAGGATCTGCGCGATCAGTAATGTCTGCGTGCGGCGGCGCCCGAAGGAAGTGATTGAATGGCCTTTGAAGGTCTTTCGGATAAACTGGAAAATGCGTTCAAACAACTGCGCAGCAAAGGAAGCCTGACCGAGGCGGACGTGCGCAACGCCATGCGCGAGGTGCGTCTGGCGCTGCTGGAAGCGGACGTCAACTACAAGGTCGCCAGGGACTTCACCAACAAAGTGACCGAACGCGCCATCGGCGCGCAGGTCATGGAAAGTCTGACTCCCGCGCAGATGGTCGTCAAGATCGTCAACGAGGAGCTGGTCGAGCTGATGGGCGGCACCCGCACACGGCTCAATACGGCGCCGCATCCGCCGACCGTCGTCATGATGTGCGGCCTGCAGGGCGCCGGTAAAACGACGCACTGCGCCAAGCTGGCGCTGATGCTTCGCAAGCAGGGCAGCCATCCGCTGCTCGCCGCGTGCGACGTCTACCGACCCGCCGCCATCAAGCAGCTGCAGGTCGTCGGCGGGCAGGCAGGCGTCCCCGTTTTTGAAATGGGGCAGTCCGATCCCGTGATGATCGCCCGCGAAGCCGTCAAATACGCAAAGGATCACGGCAACGATTACGTTTTCCTCGACACGGCAGGCCGCCTGCACGTGGACGAGGCGCTGATGAACGAGCTGAAGAACATCAAAGCGGAGGTTCACCCGCATGAGATCATGCTGGTCGTGGACGCCATGCTCGGACAGGACGCGGTCAATGTGGCGACGGCGTTCAACGACGCGCTGGGCATCGACGGTCTGATGCTCACCAAGCTCGACGGCGACACCCGCGGCGGCGCCGCGCTCTCGGCGCGTGCGGTCACGGGCAAGCCGATCAAGTTCATCGGCGTCGGCGAAAAGCTCGAGGACCTCGACGTTTTCCATCCCGACCGTATGGCCTCCCGTATCCTCGGCATGGGCGATATGCTTTCGCTGATCGAAAAGGCAGAGCAGAAGCTCGACGAAAAGAAGGCTGCGGAGCTGGAAGAAAAGCTGCGCCGCAACAAGTTCGATCTCAACGATCTGCTCGACCAGATCGACCAGATCAACCGTCTCGGCTCCATCCGCGATCTGCTGGGTATGATCCCCGGCATCGGCAAACAGATCCGCGACGCGGAGATCGACGAGCGCCAGTTTGATAAGATCAAGGCGATCATCTATTCCATGACGCCGAAGGAGCGCGCCAACCCAGACATCATCAATCCCTCCCGCAAGCGCCGGATCGCGGCAGGCTGCGGCAAGGAGGTCGAGGACGTCAACCGCCTGCTGGCGCAGTACCGCCAGATGCGCAAGATGTTCAGACAGATGAACGGCAAAACGTCCAACAAGCAGATGCGCCGCATGAACATGATGAAGAACATGCAGAACATGAACGGCTTTAAAATTTAGTTTATAATTTTTGCATTATAATAAACAATTTATATTTCTGGAGGAAATGAACAATGGCAGTAAAAATCAGACTGCGCCGCATGGGCGCGAAGAAAGCACCGTTCTATCGTGTAGTCGTGGCGGATTCCCGCTATCCGCGCGACGGTAGATTCATTGAGGAGATCGGCACCTACAATCCCCTTAAAGAACCCGCCGAGGTGAAGATCGACGCCGAAAAGGCGCAGCAGTGGATCAAGAACGGCGCGCAGCCGACCGATACGGTCAAGGCGCTGTTCAAGAAGAACGGAATCCTGTAAGAGGTCAGCTATGGAAGAATTATTGGTTCTGATCGCACAGGGACTTGTGGAAAAGCCGGACGAGGTGCAGGTAACGGCGGACGAAGCCGACGCAGACGGCGTCATCGTTTATCATCTGCACGTTGCGGAGGGCGACATGGGTCGCGTCATCGGCAAGCAGGGCCGGATCGCAAAGGCGATCCGTACCGTCATGCGCGCCGCTTCCGTCAAGCGCGGACAGAAGATCTCTGTCGAAATTGATTAAGCGGTTTTTGGAACTCGGACAAATCGTCGGTACACACGGGGTACGCGGCGAAATGCGCGTCAACCCCTGGTGCGACTCCCCGGAATTTATGAAGGGTTTTGCGCGGCTGTATTTGGATGAGAACGGAAATGAAGAAGTAGAAGTGCGCGCGTGCCGTTCCCACGGTAACGTGGCACTTCTTTCCTTGTCCGGTATAACCACCGTCGAGCAGGCGGCCGCCATGCGCGGCAGGATCCTGTATCTGCGCCGCGACGACGCGCGTCTGCCGAAGGGACGCTTCTTCATCTCCGAGCTGATCGGCTGCGACGTACTGGACGCCGACGATCCCGCCCTGCGCTACGGGACGCTGTCCGATGTGAGTAAAACCGGCGCAAACGACGTCTGGCACGTGACGAACGACGCCGGACAGGAATTTCTGCTGCCTGCGATCCCGCTTGTGGTGATCGACACGGATGTGGAAAACAATGTGGTGCGCATCCGCCCGCTGAAAGGAATCTTTGACGATGCGGATTGATATTCTGACGCTGTTTCCCGCCATGTGCGAGGCGGTGCTCTCCGAGAGCATCCTGAAGCGTGCGCGCGGCGCAGGTCTGATCGACGTCTTCTGCCGCGACATCCGCCCCTATACGCTCGACAAGCATCACCGCGTTGACGATTCGCCCTACGGCGGCGGGTACGGTCTGGTGATGCAGGCGCAGCCTGTCTGCGACTGCTTCGAGGCGCTGTGCGCGGAGCTGGGCACACGGCCGCATCTTGTATATATGTCCCCGGCAGGGCAGACGCTCACCCAGCAGAAGGCGCGCGAGCTGGCTTCATTGCCGCATCTTGCGCTGCTGTGCGGCCACTATGAGGGCATGGACGAGCGCGTGATCGAGGAGATCGTCGACGAGGAGGTCTCCATCGGCGACTATGTGCTCACCGGCGGTGAGCTGCCGGCTCTGGTGCTGACAGACTGCATCGCACGGATGCAGCCGGGCGTGCTGGCGGCGGACGAGGCGTTCGAGATGGAGAGCCATTACGCGTCGCTGCTGGAGTACCCGCAGTATACAAAGCCCCCGGTCTGGCGCGGCCGCGCCGTTCCGGAGATCCTGCTGACCGGACATCATGAAAACGTCCGCGCATGGCAGCGCCGGCAGATGCTCGAGCGCACGCTCCTGCGCCGTCCCGATCTTTTGGAAACGGCGGAGCTTTCCGCGGCGGACGTCCTGTATCTGTATACGTTCCCGCAGAGCGATGCGCTGCCGTTCCTGTTCGAGCGGCTGACAGACTGCGTCGAGCAGTATGTCCGGACGCAGAAAAAAGTCTCCCCGACTTCTCTGCAGCGCAAGCTGAAGACAGACTATGCGCTGGCCGTCCGTCTGCTGGACGCGTTGGAGAAACGCGGCGTGGTCTCCGCTTACGAAAAAGGAAGGCCGCGCGACGTCCTCCTCCATCCCGAACAAGGAGAAACATAAACGCTCTATGAAAACCAAAGTCACCTACCGGGAATACGCGCAGTTCCCCGACATGCACACCGTCAAGGAGATCGTGCTGTACGGCGCTCAGAAAGGCGCGGATAAAAAACAATATATGTTCCTCAACTTCGACGGCGAAGTCGAAACAAAAACCTTCCGCCAGGTCTTTTACGACGTGCGCGGCCTGGGACAGATGCTCTATACCCGCGGACTGCGCGGCAAAAAGGTCGCGATCCTGGCTGAGAACAGCTATTACTGGATCGCCGCCTACTACTCCGTCATCACCGGCAAAATGACGGCCGTCCCGCTGGACCCGAAGCTGTCCGCCGGGGAGCTGACAGAACTGATGGTGCGCAGCGCCTGCGACGCGATCTATTACAGCCGGCACTTTGCGCCCGTCATCGAAATGATGCGCGAAGACGAAAACGTGCGTCTGGCGGAGTATATCCCGATCGAGGACTTTTACACGCTGGTGCAGCAGGGCTATGACGCGCTCGCCGCGGGTGAGGCGGACTATCTGGAGGATGAGGTGCTGCCGGACGATCTGGCGTTCCTCGTCTACACCTCCGGCACCACCGGCAAAAGCAAAGGCGTCATGCTCTCGCAGGACAACGTCGCCTCCGACGCAACGGCGTCCTGCCGTGTGATGACCGGCGGCCATGCCATCGGCTTTTTGCCGCTGAACCACACCTTCTCGTGGGTCGGCGCGCTGTTTACCGGATGCCTGCTGACCAACTGGGGATATATCTGCCACAGTCTCAAGGACATCCAAAAGGACATCCTGACCTATCAGCCGCAGAATTTTTCCGCCGTACCGCTCGTGGTGGAGACCATCTATGAGCGTATCTGGAAAACAGCCAAAAAAACCGGCAAAGAAGATTTGCTGAAAAAAGGTCTGCGCATCAGCCGCGCGCTGCGGAAGATCGGGATCGACGTGCGCCGGAAGATCTTCGCGCAGATCATCGAAAATCTCGGCGGCAATCTCGAAATGATCGTCTGCGGCGGCGCATATATGGACGAAAAATATGAGCGCGGCATGTACGACTTCGGCATCCAGATCATCAACGGCTACGGCATCACGGAGTGTTCTCCCGCCGTGACGTGCAACCGTCTGGACAATTTCCGCTTCGGCAGCGTCGGGCTGCCGCTGCCGTGCAACGAGGTCATGATCCATGACCCGGACGCCGACGGTGTGGGCGAGATCTACGTGCGCGGCTCCAACGTCATGCTCGGATACTACGACGATCCCGAAGCCACGCGCGAAGCGTTCGACGGCGACTGGTTCAAAACCGGCGACTTCGGCTATATGGACGCGGACGGCTTCCTGTATTTCCGCGGGCGGAAAAAGAATCTGATCGTCCTTTCAAACGGTAAAAACATTTCCCCGGAGGAGCTGGAGGACAAGCTGTCCACCATTCCGTATGTGGTCGAATCTCTGGTGTACGCCGAAGACAACAAGATCGCGGCGGAGGTGTTCATGGACGTCGAGAATTACCCCGACGCGCCGCAGCGTCTGCGCGGCGACGTGGCCGCGATCAACCGGACCATGCCGCTGTACAAACAGATCGGCAAGATCAAAACGCGCGACACGGAGTTCCCGAAAACCACGACCATGAAGATCATCCGCAACTACACGGAAGAATAAAAGACAAAAAGAGCCCGGCGCGGGCCGGACTCTCGCGGAAAGGGATCGTTACTTCATGCCCTTTTCGTACGCCTCGATCATCTTTTTGACCATCTGACCGCCGACGGAACCCGCTTCCTTAGAGGTCAGGTTGCCGTTGTAGCCCTGTTTGAGGTTGACGCCGACTTCGTTGGCCGCTTCCATCTTGAAGCGATCCAGAGCCTCTCTCGCCTCAGGGACGACGTTGTTGTTGCCGCTCTTTGCCATTCTCGTTTCACTCCTTTGCGCGTCAATTGCGTTTGCATGGTTATTGTATGCGCCGCGCGGAAAAATACAAGTGAAAATATCTGCCAAAGCGGCAGAATACAAAATACAAAGGCTCCTCACGTTTTTGATATGCTCCCTCTATGAGAGACAATGAAATAAAAAACATTGTCTACATAGGGGGAATATTTTATGTTAAAAAGAATACCAATAAGCACGGAAGAAAAGGTTCGAGTTACGAAAAGATGTATAGAAGGAAAGACAACTC
>JAFSYP010000034.1 GCA_017449935.1 Clostridia bacterium | reverse complement strand
TGTGCGGATTGTGAAGCAAGGTTTTTCGTCAGGTTGTACAAAAAGCTCGAAGGCTTGCTGACGCAAGTCAAGAGATTTTTGTGCAGCATGACGGAATAAGATTCGAGCAAGGCGTGCATCGCGAATTGTGCGGTGTTGCCTCAAGTCTTACTGTGCAAGCAGTTGGTCGATGTAGCCCTGCAGCGTGCTGCCGTTCATGGAGCCGATGTGCGACGTCATCAGCGTGCCGTCCGCGCGGATAAAGACCGTGAGCGGGATCGAATAAGTGTTGTATACGTCGGAAGCCGATCCCTGTGTATCGAAATAGACGGGGAATGAATATCCGCTCGACTGCACGAATTCCTTGACGCCGTCGACCGTTTCGGACTGCCCGTCGGTCAAATTGACCATCATGAAGTCGATCGTGCCCGCGTAGTTTTTCGCCGCGTCGTCAAATTCGCCCAGCTCGCTGCGGCACGGACCGCACCAGGAAGCCCAGAAATTGACGATGACCGGCTTGCCGAAATGCTCCGACAGCTTGACGCTTTGACCGGCGGCGTCCAGCACGGTAAAGTCCGGCGCGACGTCCGACTGCGGCTGATCGGCGCCGTCCGACAGCATCGCCGCCGTGTCCGCTTCGGGCTGCGGCGTCTGCGCGTCGAGACGGCCGGACAACTGCCGATACAATACGCTTGCCAGGATCAGCGCAGCAGCAAAGACGGCAACGGCTAAAAACCATTTCCATTGTTTACGCATGCAGTTCACCTCATACAAAGAATTTGAGCACGGAAGAAAGAACGCCGGTCGCCATCAGCACGCCGACGACGATCAGGAACAGTCCGCAGACGCGGTTGATGACGGTATAGTGCGCCTTGATCCAGCCGAAGGCCCCGCGCAGCTTTTCCAAAAGCATCGCCGACACAAGAAACGGAACGCCCAATCCGAGCGCGTACGTCATCAGCAGCAGCGTGCCGCGCAGCGCCGTTCCGGACGCGGACGCGAGCATCAGCGCCGAACCGAGGAACGCGCCGATGCAGGGCGTCAGGCTGACGGAATAGATCACGCCGAACACGAACGCGGACAGAATGCCGCTGATCTTATGCTGCTTCTGCACGCCCTTAAAAAACGGCAGACGGATGACGTCGAGATAGCTCAGGCCCAGCAAAATCACGATCAGCCCGCCGACGGCGTTGACCGCGACGCGGTAACGGGAAAGCAGCGCGCCGACCGTTCCGGCAAAGAGGCCCAAAAGGCTGAACACGACCGTGAACCCCAGCACGAAGCTGACCGAGCGCGCGAGCGTTTTGCCGCGGCTGTCCTGTCCGGCGGCGAAGTAAGAGATATACACCGGCAGCATCGGCAGCATACAGGGAGAGATAAAGGAGATCACGCCCTCTAAAAAGGTGATAAAAAACTGCATATCGGACTCCTTGCAATCGTTTGATCGCATACCAGTATAACACATCATTTGAGTGGTTGACAACTAAAACTTTTCCGTGTATAGTTAAAAGCAGATGGGAGGCGCGAAGCATGATTAAACGACTGATGGCTGTTCTGCTTTCTCTGCTGCTGATTTTCGGCGCGGTCCATATGATCGCGCACGCCGATTTCGGCGACTACGGCGGGGACAGCGACTTCGGCGGCGGAGATTTTGACTGGGGCGGCAACGATTACGACTGGGGCGACGATGACGACGATGACGACGATAACGACGGCAACTACTTCATCGGCGGCTCCGGCGGTTCCGGCGGCGCGGATTCCTCCGGCAGCAGCATCCTCGGCGGCGTGATCCTTCTGGCGATCATCATTTTCATCATTTACAGAAACAGCAAGAAGAAGGGCGGCAGCGCGGCCGTTATGCCCGGCGCGCAGGCGACCGATCCGTCCACGCTGCGCGCGGTCGCGGAGTATCTCGCGCTCGACCCGCAGTTCTCCGAGGCGGAGTTCCGCGAAAAGCTGTCCAATATGTACGTACAGTTCCAGAACGCCTGGCAGAGCAAGGATCTTCTGCCGCTGCGTCCGTATCTGACCGACGCGTTCTACAACAAGTGCGACCGTCAGCTCGACGCGTACCGAAAGAACAAACAGACCAACCGCGTCGAGCGCATCTCGGTGCTGGGCGTCGATCTCGTCGGCTGGAAACAGGAAGCCGACACCGACGTGATGGTCGCGCGTCTGCGCACCAGGATCGTGGATTACGTCACGGACGACGCCACGGGAAACGTGGTCCGCGGCAGCAGCACGGCCGAGAAGTTCATGGAATACGAGTGGGATCTCGTTCGGTCCAGCGGCCGGACGACCGACACGGCGACAGGAACGACCGTGCAGTCGTGTCCGCACTGCGGCGCGCCGATCGACGTCAACCACACCGCCGTGTGCGAATACTGCGGCTCGGTGCTGACGACCGACACGTTCGACTGGGCCGTGCGCGAGATCAAGGGCCTGTCCCAGCGCACCGCAGGCTGATCCCATTATATGCGACAACGGATTTCGGGATCAACGTAAAACCGGTTTAAAATCACCAAAAGCTTAAAGCCGCCGATCATCTCGGCGGCTTTGCCGTACAGATCACGCTCCACGCTTCGCAAAGGCGCGGCAGCGTCCACGCGGCGTTCGCGGGACTGGTCGACGGCAGCGTTTCGATCGGTATGCCGGTCAGCGGCTTTTGCAGGCGGTCATACAGCTTCGCCGCCGTGCCGCCGTTGGCAAAGATCCGCTCGATCGGACTGCTTTCCAATATTCCGCGCAGATCGGTCGGCTCCGCGTTTCGGATAGACGAATCCGACGAGCCGGCAATATCGCACCGCGCGACGACGTCCCAGAGCGCCACGCCGTGCAGCAGGAGCAGCGCCGTCTTCTCTTCGACCGTTTGCGGGACAGACTGTGAAAAAACGGCCGCCAGCACGCGCCAGAAACGGTTTTGCGGGTGGCCGTAATAAAACTTGTTTTCCCGTGAGCGCACGGACGGCAGACTGCCGAGCACCAGAACGCGGCTGCTTCGGTCAAAGACCGGCGCAAACGGATGCGCCACATGTGTGTAGTCCATACAGAATCCTTTCGGACGGAGGTCGTACAATGGATATTTTACAGGAATTGCTGTCCATGCAGGACAGGGATTACAAACAGTTTTCGCAGAAGCTGGTCCCGAACGTGCCGCCGGAGCGGGTGATCGGCGTACGCTCGCCGCAGCTGCGCGCTTATGCCAAAGCCGTCGCCGGCACGAAAGAGGCCGAAGCGTTTCTTCGGACGCTGCCGCACGCATACCACGAGGAAAACATGCTGCACGCGTTTCTGATCGAGCGCATACGCGACGCGGACGCCTGCATCGAGGCGCTGGACGCGTTTTTGCCGTATGTGGACAACTGGGCGGTGTGCGACTGTATGTCGCCGAAGACACTCGGCAAACAGCCGGAAAAGCTGCTGCGGGCGGTCGACCGCTGGCTCGACAGCGGCGCGCCCTATACCGTGCGCTACGCGATCGGACAGCTCATGCGCTGGTTCCTCGACGAGCGGTTCGACGACGCTTTTGCCCGCCGTGTGGCGGCGGTGCGGTCCGACGAATACTACGTCAACATGATGCGCGCATGGTACTTCGCCACCGCGCTCGCCAAGCAGTACGACGCCGTCCTGCCGTATCTTACCGAAAACAGATTAGATACATGGACGCACAACAAAACGATCCAAAAAGCCGCGGAAAGCCTGCGCATCCCGCCGGAAACCAAAGCGTATCTGCGCAGGCTCAAACGAAGCTGAGTCTTGTGTTTATTCTTTCCAAAGCTCCCGCGCTTCGAGCTTTTGCCGGAGTCTGTCATAGACCTCCTGCGGGATGTCGGGATCGCCCTCGGAATAGCCGGGCAGCGCGTTCTCCCCCGCTGCGGGATCGGTACACGTTTCGTCCGTTCTCCACTTGTCGCGCTCCTCCGGATCGCGCAGATCCGGCACGTCCATCGGTATCCCGCCCGCCAGAACCGAACGGTAGGCAAAGTGGCCGGGCAGGTACATGTCCATCGCTTCGTACACGTCCACCACGTCGGCGTTGCGGTTGCCGCGCAGCTTCTGGATAAAGTTGTACATCATATAATCGTCCGCGCCGCCGTGTCCGGACTGCGCGAAAAACTCGCTGACGTCGTCGTCCGTCGGCGCAAGGTGCGGCTCGGACTTGTTGTCGCCCTCGTTCTCGTCCAGATTGACGTACAGCGTGCGCACGCCGTCCTGCGCGCTGTCGTCCTCGCGCGCGCTCTCCATGCGGCCCTTGGAGCCGTAGACCGTATACCAGACGGAATTTTTCGACGGGCCGACGCCGTGGGCGCTCTTGAGGATCGCGCCGTTCTCGAGCGTCACCATCTCAATCCCGAAGGGGCCGGCCTTCGCGCCCATGCGGTACATCCGGTCGTTGAACGGCCCTTCAAAGCCGGTCACGCGAACGGGACGCAGACCGGTGATGTGCACCAGCGGGCCTAACGAATGCGTGCAGTAATAGAACGCGGACATCGTGTTGCGCCAGTGGTTCGGATCGGCATAGGTGAGCGCGTCCCAGTCCGGTTCGCAGTTGTGCATATACTCCCCTTCGCCGTATTCAAACTTGCCGAGTTTTCCGGCGCGGTACAGATCGCGCATCCGCCGCGGCGCCGGCATATAGCAGTAGTTCTCCGCATAAACGTACGTCATGCCCGTGCGTTCGACCGCTTCGATCAGCTCGACCGCCTCGCGCATGGTCTGCACCGGCAGCACCTCGCTCATCACATGCTTGCCTTCCTCCATGCAGCGGATCGCCAGCGGCGCGTGCGCGTTGGCGAAGTTCGCCAGCACCACCGCGTCCATATCATGCTTTAAAAACGCTTCAAAATCCTCGTAATACGCGATCGCGCCGCCGTATTTCCGGCGCGCTCTGTCCAGCACCGGCGCATAATTGTCGCAGATCGCGACAAGCTCGGCGTTGCCGTATTTCGTGCAGTAATCCATCATCGACTGTCCGCGTCCGGCGCCGACGACGCCGATGCGGATTTTTTTTGCCAGTCCCTTGCGTTCGACCATGCGGAACGGCGTGCCGTCCTCATAGAGCATCTGCACGCGGTCGACGCCGTATTCCTCCAGCACCGCTTCCCATCTGTCCTGCATCCCCTGCGCGTATTCGACCGGCAGAAATCCGGCGGTCAGATAGCTTTTGACCGCGCTCTTTCTCCACTCGTCCGTCGTCAGCAGCGCATACGGCACGCCGCGCGCGGCGAGCACCTGAATGGCCTTCTGGTTGAGGTATTTGCCCAGTCCCCTGCCGCGAAAATCGGTGCGGATGCCGACCATATGCACGTCGCCCGCGCCGTCATCCTCGCGCACGAACGCCGTGACCGTGCCGATATGCTCGCCGTTATAATCGAGGAAAAACACGTCCTCCTGCGGACAGATATCGTCGCGCGAACCGATCGCGCCGTAGAAGGCCTCCTCGGCGGTCTGCTCGTCCCCCACCAAGCCGTTGCGGCAGCACGCCGTCCAGGCCAGCTTGTCCGCTTCCTCGCGGTAATTGGAAAAAGAGTATCCTTCCGGCAGCGGATCGTTCGGGATGTTCATGCCCTGCATCCAGTACATTTTCAATTGATGCATTTCGGTTTCCTCCTTAATCATACATATTGCGCGCTTCCATTTTTCTGTGAAGCTGTTCATACGTTTCCTGCGGGATGTCCGGGTTGCCGCGCGAATAACTCGGCAGCGCGTTCTCGCCGGCAGCGGGATCGGTGCAGGTCGCGTCATTTCTCCATTTGTCGCGCTGTCCGGGATCACGCAGATCGGGGATCTCCAGCGGTACGCCGCCCGCCAGAACGGAGCGGTACGCGAAGTGGCCGGGCAGATACATATCCAGCGCTTCATACACGTCGATCACGTCGGCGTTGCGGTTGCCGCGCAGCTTCTGGATGAAGTGATGCATCATGTAGTCGTCCGCGCCGCCGTGTCCCGACTGCGCAAACTGTTCGCTGATCGCGTCGTTCGTGTCCGCGAGAACAGGGTCGGACTTGTTGTCCCCCTCGTTCGCGTCGAGATTCTCATACAGCGTACGCACCGTCTGCTGCGTTTTGTCGTCCTCGCGCGCGCTTTCCATGCGTCCCTTGGAGCCGTAGACGCAGAACCACGTCGAATTCTTGGACGGGCCGACGCCCTGCAGGCTCTTGACGATCGCGCCGTTTTCCATCGTGACCATCTCCACGCCGAACGGCGCGCCCTTGGCGCCCATGCGGCGCATCCGGTCGTTGTACGGCGCCTCGAAGCCCGTCACCCGGACGGGACGCAGACCGCTGATATGCACCATCGGCCCCATGGAATGCGTGCAGTAGTAGAAGGCGGACATCGTGTTGCGCCAGTGGTTCGGATCGCCGTAGGTCAGCGCGTCCCAGTCCGGCTCGCAGTTGTGCATGTACTCGCCCTCGCCGTATTCAAACTTGCCGAGCCTGCCCGCAAGAAACGCCTCGCGCATCTTCCGCGCCGACGGCATGTAGCAGCAATTTTCCGCGTACGCGTATACCAATCCGGAGCGCTCCACGGCCTCGACCAGCGCGACCGCCTCCTGCATCGACTGCACGGGCAGCACTTCGCTCAGGACGTTCTTGCCCGCCTGCAGGCAGCGTATGGCGAACGGCGCGTGCGCGTTGGCGAAGTTCGCCAGCACCACCGCGTCCATGTCGTGCCGCAAAAATGCGTCAAAGTCGTCGTAATACGCGACGTCCCCGCCGTACTTGCGGCGTGCGCGCTCGAGCGCGGGCGGATAATTGTCGCAGATGGCGACCAGCTCGGCGTTGCCGTAGTGCGTGCAGTAATCCATCATCGACTGGCCGCGGCCGGCGCCGACGACGCCGATACGGATCTTCTTAGAAATGCCCCGGCGCTCGATCACACGGAACGGCGTCGCGTCGTCATAGAGCATCTGCACGCGGTCGATCCCGAACGTCTCCAGCACCGTTTCCCATCTGTCCTGCATCCCCTGCGCATACTCGACCGGCAGGAAGCCGGCGGACAGATAGCTCTTGAGCGCGGCAGGCTTTTCCTCGTCCGACGTCAGCTCGATATACGGCACGCCGCGCGCCGTCAGCGTTTCGACGGCTTTCTGCGCCAGGAACTTCGCCAGCCCTCTGCCGCGATGGTCCCTGCGGATGCCGACCATGTGTACGTCGCCGACGCCGTTCTTCGACCAGACGAACGCCGTCATCGTGCCGATATGCTCGCCGTCGTGATCGAGGAAAAAGATATCCCTCTCCGGGCAAATGTCCGGAAACTGCACGACGGACTCTTCCCATTCTTCCTCGTCCGTTTCGTCGTCCGAAACAAGCCCGCCGCGGCAGCAGTCCGCCCACGCCGCTCTGTCCGCTTCGCTTTTGTAGTTGGAAAAGGCGTACCCCGCCGGCAGCGGGTCGCTGCGCAGCGGCACGCCGGGCAGCCGGATCATTTTCAAATCTTCCATCATATCCTCCGTCAGTTCAATGTAAACGTGTACTCACTGTTGACATACCAGTATCCGGTCAGGTAATTGCGCGGGCGGAAGATCACCTTGTCCGCATAAACCTCCAACTGCGCGCCCGTTCCCGACCAGGGGATGCCGAACCAGTTGACCAGCCCGTAGCTCGGCAGATTCAGATAGGTCACGCCGTTCACCGTCTCGGCGCTCGACAGGCCGTATTTCTCCTCGACGGCACGGCTCTTGATCCCGGCGTGCATATGGCCGCTGATGAAAAAGACGTTTTTATACTTTTCCAGCACGCCTTTCACGTCCTGTCCGGCAAGGTCTATACCGCTCTCCGGCCAGATCGTCTCTTCGCCGTTCGTCCCTTCGATCGGCCAGTGACAGCACACGAACGCCGGCTTCCCCGCTTCGGCCGCTTTCGCCAGCTCCCGGTCGAGGAAATCGAGCTGCTGCGCGGAGATCGTGCAGTAGTCCCAGCGCTCGCCCTCGTCGCACAGGACGATAAAGGGATAGCCGTTGATTTCCGCAGAATAGTAGATCATATCGTACGCGGTCCCCATGTACGCGTTGTACGCCGCGATCAGCGACGCGCGCACTTCGTCGTGGTCCCGATCCTCCACGTGGCCGATGTCATGGTTGCCCGGCGCGCAGACGAGCGTATGCACGGGACTGTATTTCTCCATGATACGGTAGAAAGCCTGCACGGACGCTTCGTCGCCGTAATTCGTCAGATCGCCGTCCGCCAGGATCGCGTCGACCGTATGACGCGCGCGCTTCAGATTCAGAAGACCGCGCCGCAGGAACGCCTGCCGGAACGGGCCCTTCGCCTCCAGATGGAGGTCCGAGATCATCGTCACGTTCAACAGGCAGCCGTCCGCCTTCGTATCCAGCGCCGACGGCGCAAAGCCCATATACGGCAGCGCCGTGAGCAGTACGGACATAACGAACGCGGAAAAGTTCTTCAGTATACGCCGGATATGCGACACAACGATACCCCCTTTTTCTTTCTTTTCCATTATAACGATTCCTCGAAAAAAAGCAAGTTTTTCTCGGTAAATCGTGCAGATTTGTACGCCGTTTTCTTTCCGGACTTAATGGATTTTTAAGGGTTTGATCACTTTTTTCTTAAGAAACGATCGTTTATAATATGGGCAACTTCAAAAAACGAGGAGGAAAAATAAAAAATGAAAAAACTGATCTCTCTTATCCTGGCGGCGGTTCTGCTTTGTCCTGCGTTGGCGTTCTGGGTCGAAGCTGCCGGAAACGATATTCTTTCGGCGACGCCGATGGCCGTCGACAAAGAATACAGCGGCTCGATCTCCAAAGCCAATCCTGCGGATTATTATAAATTCTCTCTCTCTGCCTCCGGCCGGATCCGCGTGAAGGTCAGCGCACAGATGAAGCAAGCCCGCCTGTTCATCTACGACGAGGAGCGTAAAGAGGTGTTCCGCGATTACAGGATCGCAGACAAGCTGACGAACATGATCCTGATCGACGACGTTCTGGATCTGGTCTGCGGGACATATTTTTTCCGATTTTCCGAATGGGAAGGGTATGCGGGAACGTACTCGTTTTCGATACCGTTCGAGTCGGCCGACGAGAGCTTCAAAGAGACACAAGCCACCACGGACAATCTGATCACCACGGCGAACGAGATACAGACGGGCAAAAGCTATCGCGGACAGATTGCGAAGAACGATTCGGTTGATTATTATCGTTTTTCCGTACCCTGCGAACAGAAGCTGCCGATCCTCGTCACCGCGTATTTTGACTGCGCCAGCTTCCATATCTACGCATCCGATCATAAAGAAGTCTTTTGCAGCTATCAGTGCAAGCCCGACGCGCTGACCGGATCTGTGGAACTGATTTCCTCCAAAACGCTTCCGGAAGGAACCTATTATTTCTGCGTTCGCTTCTATCACCAGGAAGGACAAGCGAAGCAGGAGACCGGAAGCTATACCTTTACCCTCGGCGAAGCTGCGCCGACGACCTGCGTCGTCACCTTCGACGGCAACGGCGGAACGCCTTCCGAAAGCCGCATCGGCCCCGTGCCCGAAGGCACGTCGATCACCTGGCCGGCCGCCTCGCGCAGCGGATACATGTTCCTCGGCTGGTCGACTTCCTCCGCTGCGGTTTCACCGTCCTACTACGCGGGGAACAGCTACACCGTGAACAGCGACATGACGCTCTACGCCGTTTGGAAGATCATTCCGCCCGCGCTGCTGTTCACCGTCTCCTACGTCGGCAACGGCGGGACCGTCTCCGGGTCCGGCGAGAGCGTGCGCAACGGCGCCGTGATCACCCTGCCGTCCGCTTCGCGCAGCGGGTATACATTCCTCGGCTGGTCGGAGGACAGCCATGCCTCTTCGCCCTCCTGCAAGGCCGGCGACCGGTACACGGTCACAAAGGACGTCACGCTGTACGCCGTGTGGGGCCAGAAGCCGAACGCCCTGCAGAAGCTCCGGCAAAAGCTCACGGACTCCTTTGAAAGGATCATGAACCTGATCCGGAAGCTGTTCGGCCAGTGCTGACCTTCGTTGACCTTCGTTATCCGGCCGTTCAAAAAAAGTTCTTGACAATCCCCATGAATCATGCTACAATATGAAAAATTTTTTAAAGGCGTTGACGAAGAGTATACGGTTTCAGGCCTCGCAGAGAGTCGGCGGCCGGTGAAAAGCCGACAGACACCGTTTCCGTATTGTAGCTTCCGAGCCGGGAGGAAGAAAGCGTCCGCAAGTAGACCCTCCCCGTGACTGCTGCGTTAAGGCATAGGAGTTGTCAGACTCCGAGAGCGGCGGGGCATCGCCTCGCAATTTGAGTGGTACCGCGGGTGCAAATGCGCTCGTCTCAAAGACATCTTTGGGACGGGCTTTTTTCGTCCCGGAAACGGAGTGCAAAACTATGGAACAGATGAAAGCTCTGGATTTTCAGATCCAGGAAATGGCCGCGCGTATCCGCGCTCTGCGCGAGATCGAGGGGCTTGACGCGGCGGAAATGGCGCAGAAGACCGGCGTTTCCGAAGAAGAATATCTGCGCTGCGAGGACGGCAAGAGCGATCTCAACTTCGCGTTCCTGTACCGCTGCGCCATGGCGCTGGGTGTGGACGTGACCGACATCATCGAGGGCAGCAGCCCCACGCTCAAGTCCTATACGCTCACGCGCGCCGGCAAGGGGCAGAAGGTCGGCAACGCGCACGGCATGACGTACTACAATCTCGCCTACGCGTTCCGTAACCGTATCGCCGATCCGCTTCTGGTGCGGTCGATCTACGACGAGCAGGCGCAGCAGCGCGACATCGAGCTGACCACCCACCAGGGACAGGAGCTGGACATCGTCGTGGAGGGCAATCTCATGGTGCAGGTCGGCGAGCACAAGGAAACGCTCGGCCCCGGCGACAGCATCTACTACAACAGCGACTCGCCCCACGGCATGATCGCCGTCGGCGGCAAGGACTGCCTGTTCTACGCCATCGTCCTCAATCCCTCCGGCGAACCGATCCCGGAGCTGGGCGCACAACAGACGATCACGGAGACGCGCCACGTCGAAAAGGACACGAAGCCGCGTATCTATCAGAAATTCATCGACGTCACGGAAAACGAAAACGGGACGCCGACGTCCATCACGTTCAAAAACACCGAACGCTTCAACTTCGCGTTCGATCTGGTGGACGCGCTCGCCGCGCGCGAACCGGAAAAGCTGGCGATGCTGCACATCTCCCGCGACAAGACCGAGCGGCGCTTCACCTTCCGCGATATGAAAAAAGCGTCCGCGCAGTGCGCGAACTACTTCAAGTCTCTCGGCATCAAGAAGGGCGACCGCGTGATGCTCGTGCTCAAGCGGCACTATCAGTTCTGGTTCGCCATTCTGGGACTCAACAAGCTCGGCGCCATCGCCATCCCCGCCACCAATCAGCTCCAGGAGCACGACTTCGAGTACCGCTTCAACAAGGCTGGCGTGACGGCGATCCTCTGCACGGCGGACGGCGACACGGCGCATCAGGTGGATATCGCCGCCGAAAAGAGCCCAACGCTTCAGCACAAGATCATCGTGAACGGCACGCGCGAGGGCTGGCGCACGTTCGACGAGGAATACCCGCTGTACAGCACACATTACCGCCGCATGTCCGACGCGCCGGGCGGCAACGATCTGATGATGATGTACTTCACCTCCGGCACGTCCGGCTACCCGAAGATCGCCGCGCACAACTACAAATACGCGCTCGGGCACTTCCACACCGCGAAATACTGGCACACCGTCGATCCCGACGGCCTGCACTTCACCATCTCCGACACCGGCTGGGCAAAGGCCATGTGGGGCAAGCTGTACGGCCAGTGGCTGTGCGAAGCCGCCACGTTCGTCTACGATTTCGACCGCTTCGACGCCGCCGACATCCTGCCGATGTTCGCAAAGTACCACATCACCACGTTCTGCGCGCCGCCGACGATGCTGCGCATGATGATCAAGCAGGACATTTCCCAGTACGACTTCTCCTCTGTCAGTCACATGACGACCGCGGGCGAGGCGCTCAACCCCGAGGTCTACCGCCAGTTTGAAAAGGCGACCGGCCTGCAGATCTTAGAAGGCTTCGGCCAGTCCGAAAGCACCATGATCATCGGCAATATGGTCGGCGCGCCGCACAAGATCGGCTCGATGGGCAAGCCCGCGCCGATCTACGACGTGGATCTTTTAGACGCGGACGGCAACAGCGTGCCGGTCGGTCAGACGGGCGAGATCTGCATCAATCTGCAGAACGGCCTGCCCAACGGTCTGGCGGTCTACTACTACAAGGACCCCGAAAAGACGAACGAAACGTGGCACGACGGCTACTACCATACCGGTGACGTCGCGTGGAAGGACGAGGACGGCTTCTACTGGTACGTCGGCCGCGTGGACGACGTGATCAAATCCTCCGGCTACCGCATCGGTCCGTTCGAGATCGAGAGCGTTATCATGGAGCTGCCGTACGTGCTGGAATGCGGCGTTTCCGCAGCGCCGGACGAGGTGCGCGGACAGGTCGTCAAGGCGAGCATCGTGCTCGTGCCCGGCGCGGAAGGGACGGAGGAACTGAAAAAAGAGATCCAGAACTACGTCAAGGCGCACACCGCGCCCTACAAATATCCGCGAATCGTCGTCTTCCGCGACAGTCTGCCCAAGACCGTCAGCGGCAAGATCCAGAGAAACCTGCTGTAAGGCTCGATCCGAAGAAGGGGCTGCGCGCGCAGTCTCTTCTTTTGTCTGCCCCTGCATCGGAACGGAGGAATGAACATGGAACAGGACAGCGTGCGCTATCCGCTTGTATTCGTGACCGGCGTCGGTCAGACGTGGACGTCGCTGCACGGCAACGATCGGGTACGCTGGAATCTTTTTGCGCGGGACAAGGACGTCGTTTTCGGCGGACTGTCCGGAAAAGAGCGGCTGCGCCTTCTGCGCGGCGTGCGGGAGATCGCGCACGCGCTGCTGACGGACAAGAAAGCCGATCAGACCGCGCTGCGTGCGGCGCTGACGACGCTGCTGCGTTTTTGCATCGTCGACGACGACGGCAGACTGCCGGACTGCGCCGAGGTGCATATCTACGGCACGCGCAGCTTCGACGAGCTCTCCCGCGTGGATTTCTTCTCCGGCGAGCCGACGCAGGACGCTTCCAAAAGCCTGCTGGACAGACTGCTGCGGGACGTGCCGTGCCGCGACTTTATGCGCGAATACGGCGCGGAGAATATGTACTGCTTCAACTATTCGCCCTTCACCGACCTGTACGCCGCCGCGGACGCGCTGCACGAAACGCTGCGCGGGATCGTGCAAAAGCGCAGGGAGGACAAGGTCGTCCTCATCCCGATGAGCATGGGCGCCGCCGTGACGCTCGCGTATCTCGACGCCTACTATACCGACCGCGGTCCCGTTCGGGAGAATTTTATCCGCCGGATCGTTTCGGTCGTCGGCGCATGGGACGGCAGCGAAGGGTTCGCGGATCTTCTGCGCGGCAGCGTCTGCCCGCAATGGAACGCGCGCGTTTATGACGAGCTGCTGCCCGCGCAAAAGCTCCCGCCGGCGCTGCTGCGGCTTTTGACGCGCCGTCCCGACCGCACGAACGCGCTGCTGCGGCAGCTGCTGGACGCGCTGCTGGACGGCGTCCTGATGCGCTCGAGCGCGTTCCTCGCGCTGGTGCCGCACGCGCGGTGGCAGGACATGTATGCCTACCTGTTCTCACCGGAACGCTTCCGGCAGAATTCGCGGCTTGCCGCCGTGCAGCAGCAGGCGGACCGTTTCATCCGCGCGCAGGAGAACCGGCGCGCGCATATGCGGGAGATCTTTGAAACGTGCGGCATACGCTTCTCCTTCGTCGGCGGGACCGGTCTGAAGCCGGGCGAGGAAAGCAGCGATTTTCAGTTCATGCGCCTTTTGGCCTGCGCCGACCGCACGGACACGGACGGCGTTCTGCAGCTCGGCTCCAGTATGCCGTTCGATCAGGACGATCCGGAGAGCTTCGTGCAGGCGTTCGCCGTGTTCGACCGCCAGATGCACGAGATCGGCGGCAACGCGGACGCCATGCGGCTGATCTTCGATCTCGCCGTCGGCAGGTCGCCCGATCGCACGCACTGTCTGCGCAGCTTCGTGCGGGAAGAATAAAAGAGATAAAAAGAAACACGCGGACGTTTGTGTTCGCGTGCTTTTGTTTTTCATATGTTGTTTACCCCTGCGCCGCAGCGGTTTCCTTTTCCGCCTCGGCAGCCGCTTTTTCGGCTTCCTCCTTGGCCTTTTTCTCGGCCTCCTTCTGCGCCGTATGCTCCGCCATGACCTGACGGATCTGCTCGAGCGGCACGCCTTCCTCGACGAGCTGGAAGTACTTGTCGGCGGGGATGTTGCCCACGAAGCATTCCTTGTACTTGACGGGGATGCCCTTGACGACACAGACAATGTCCATCGCAAAGGAAACCAGTATCAGACCGAGGTAGATGAACGCGCCGAATCCGACGGCCGAAGTGCCGACCACGGAGGGGAACAGCGTCCGGATCCTCGTGGAGAAAAGCGTGAAGCACACGATGGCCGTCAGGACCATCAGCAGATTGAACACGTCAAAGCAGAAGTTGCGCTGTTTGCCCTTGGGCGAGCAGGCCAGCGTCTGGAAGATCGTGTGGAACAGCACGCCAAACGCGGACAGCAGCACGGCGACGATCGCGACCGCGTAGAGGATAAACGCGGAGCCGAACAGCTTGGAGCCGAACATGCCCGTCAGCGCGTCGAAGTCGGTCGACGAAACGGCGTTGTAGATCGAGATCACGTTGACGTTGCCGGAAAACGCGGCGTACGGCGCGGTGAACGCGAGCTTTGCCAGCGGCAGGAACAGGCCGGCGATCGGTACCAGACTGAGCACCAGACGCGCGATCGCCAAAGGCGAACCGACTGTCGCCGCCTTGATGCGGTCGACCTTCGGCTGGGTGCGCGCATGTTCCGCCTCCGCTTTATCCGCGTCGAGCAGCAGACGCTCCTCCATGCCGTAGTAAACCATATTTACGCCGCAATGAGGGCAATTGGGCTTCCAGTCGATCAGTCTTAATTTGCCGCCGCATTTCGGACAAGTTGCCGCCATACCGATTCCTCCATAAGCACTACGAAATATTACTCGTTAATAATAACATATTTGCAGAATAAATGCAACAACTTTTTGGACAAAATATTGGTTTTCTCAGACCATAAAACCGCCGTCGGCGCAAAGCACCTGTCCGGTCACGAAATCCGCGGCAGGCGACGCGAAAAACAGGATCGCGCGCGCCGCTTCTTCGGGCGTACCGATCCGGCACAGCGGCGTTTCGTCCGCAAGCTGCCGCATCGTCCCATCGTCGAAGCAGGCGTTCATCGGTGTGTCGATCACGCCCGGCGCCACGCAGTTGACGCAGATCCCGGACGGTCCCAGCTCCTTCGCCAGCGCCTTCGTCAGCCCGATCAGCGCCGCCTTGGACGCGGAATACGGCGCCTCGCACGACGCGCCGCGCACGCCCCAGACGGAGGAGACGTTGATGATGCGGCCGGATTTTTGACGCACCATATGCGGGATCACCGCACGGCAGCAGTAAAACGCGCTGTCTACGTTGACGGCAAACATCCGTCGCCACTGCGCGTCGGTCACGTCGGTCAGCAGCGTCTGCTGCGCGATCCCGGCGTTGTTGACCAGCACATCCACGCCGCCGAACCGCGCTTCGATCGCGCGCAGCGTTTCTTCGACCGCGGCGGACTGCGTCAGATCCGCGCCGAACGCCTGTGCAGCAAAACCTTCCCGCCGCAGCTCGCCGCACAGCGCCTGCGCTCTTTCTTCGCCGCGGCAATAGCCTGCCGCGACCTGATATCCTTCCTGCGCAAACAAACGGGCGGCAGCGTTTCCGATGCCGCCCGATGCGCCTGTAATCCATACTGTCTTCATCAGCCGCCGAACAGTTTTTCCATGTCTTCGAGCGTGTATTCCTTGCCCTTGACCGTAAAGGCGTTCTTGTTGGTCACGCCGGGGCTCAGACGCAGCACGAGACGTTCCTCGACCTTGCCTGTTTCCATGTCGATGATGTCCATGCGCGCGATGCCCGAATAGGAACTCGTCGTGGTGAAATACAGATCGTACTGCAGCTTCGCTTCCGGAATGACGTACGTCTCGCAGACGTAGCCGGCGCCGGTCTTCACGCCTCTGTACTCGAGATAATCGAGCTGCATCAGATCCCGGATATCCACAGTGCCGCCTGTCTCGCTGAGCATGTCGGACATGTCCTCGACGTCGTCCAGCTTCACATAGCCGCCCATGCCGACCAGATATGCCTTCGGATGGGACGTTTTCATATCCTTGATGACCAGGCGGATCTTATCGAGATTGCCCAGAGATACGCTCGGCAGTCCCATTTCCTGCGCCACCATCGAGGTCATAGACATCTCCACGGCGCTGTTGTTGCCGTCCGTATAGTACGTGACCGGGATGCTCGAGTCGCCCTCTTTCTGCTCGATCTGCGCGGTATACACGCCGCTGTCGAGGATATCCAGAACATACTTATCGAGATACGTCACCTGCGGCATCTTCGTGCTGGCGTTGGAATTGCTCGGCGCGATCTGAATGGGCGTGTTGTTGCCGACCAGATCGGCCAGCATCGTCGTTTCCTCGACGGTCGTCTGCGCTGTATCGTCCTTTTTTGTGGTGGTCGTCGTAGTTTTGGCAGCGGTCGTGCCCGTGTCCGCGCCGGTCGAAGCCGGCTTGGTCGTCGTTTTGATCTCGCCGTACTCGAACTTGAACGCCGTCGTCGTGGCGCGCGTCGAGGGATTCGTCGTGGACTGCGCGCGCGTCGTTCCGGCGACGGGCTGCGTCGTCACCGCCTGCGGCAGCGTCAGCGCTTCGTATTCTTCCTCGTAGTGTTCATTCGTGGTACGCTCGACGTGGGTGTGGCTCTCGTTCGCCAGACTCTCCAGCCGATCATACAGATCGTTCACGTCTTCCGTTTCCCCGACATCCTCCACGGATGCGATCGAGGTGGCGTCCTCCGGAGAAGAGGTCGTTTCGGGCTCGACCTTCGGCTTGCCGCAGGCGTGAAGCACCGCCGTCAGACCGACGACAAGCGAAACCACCAGAAGCGTTGAGATCCATCTTTTCATTCTGAATCACTCCTTTTATTCATCGAAAAACAGGCAGGCAAGAGAAACAAGCGATTCCACCGTTTCGTAGTCCACCTGCTCCAGATCGGGGTTCAGGGTAAAATATGCGTTGTCCGCGCCCGCGGAGACTGTCATCGGCAGGGAGGCGTCGCCCATCTGGACCTTGATCAGACGGCCGTTCTGGTACCACAGCACCAGCTCGCCGCCGCCGAGCGAAAAATACTCGCAGGTGTACTTCTTCAAGCCTTCCCGAACGGTCTCGGACCGCTGAAACTTCAGTGCGGAAAAATCGCAGAACGCATTGTTGAAGGTCCTGCTGACCGAGTTGTACTGCGCGGGCGTCAGCTCGCAGTACACGCTGGGCGTGGCAAGATAGTATTTTCCGTCGGCCGGGAACACCTTAAACGTCAGATTCGCCTGGGGGATCGTGATCCAGTATGCCGTTTCCCCGCCGCGCACGACCTTGTACAGCTTGTCTTCGCTGCTGTGATCGTTGCCGAACGCGCTGATCTGCATGGTGTATGTTCCGCTGTTGATCGGCGCCAGGACCGCCGACTGCAGAAGCTCCGGCTTTTGCACGGCCTGCGTCGTCGTTTCGGGCGGTTTGGTCGTCGTCGCGGTCGTCACGGGCGCTGCGGTCGTCGCAGGCGCTGCGGTGGTCGCGGGCGCCGCGGCGGTCGGCTGCGTGTTCTGCGTCGGCGCAGTCTGTTCGGGCTGCATCGTCGGCGCGGTCGGCGCGGTCGGCTGAGCCGTCGTCTGGACGGGCTGCGTCGCCGGCGCGGCAGTGCCGCTTGTCACGTTCGGCGCCGTGGTCGACTCAGGAAACACGACGTCGTCGTTCGGCGCGGGCTGCACCGAAACCTGCGTGTTGGCTGCGTCTGCGACATTATCCGTATTAACGGACGTCTGTTGGCCGCATCCGCAGGAAAACAGCACCGCTGCCGCCGCTAAAAATGCCAGTAGTTTTTTCATCCTTCGTTTTGCAGAACCGCCCCCATGCGGTCCTGCGCCGCCTTTCTTTCTTTATTTCCCCTTTTGGTTCTCCCTGTTTCCCCTTTTGGTTGTGCGGGCGTTACGCCAGCAGCTGCGACGGGTCCGAAACGAGCGTATAGCCGTCCGGGATCTCAAACGCCGATGCGTCCGCATCGCCCGAAATTTCAAAGACGTCCGAGTCCGTCGTTTTGCCGTCCTTGACCACACGGGCGCGTCGGACCCCTGTATCGTCAAAGAAATACGTCACCGTCCCCATATTGCCTTCGTCATACGTCTCCGTACTGTACGTTGTTCCGGCGACCGTCTCGGAGCCGGTTCGGAGCAGCTGCACGCCGTCCAGCCGTACCGCGGCGTTGCCGAGCGAGTCCGCTTGTTTTTTGTACTCCTCGGACGTCATCTGCGCGTACTTTTTGGTGTTGTGCATGAGCATGTAGTACTGCCCGTCCTTCGAGATGAGCGTGAAGTGCAAAATGCCGGCTGCGTCGCTTTCGAGCACGCTGTTTTTGCCGTCCGTCGTCATGATCATACGCATTCCGGACTGCGACGTGCTCAGCGTGTAGACGCCGTCCGCGACCGGCTCGCGCACAAACTTCTGGTACAGCGGTCCGAACTGCGTATTCGCGGGCGTCTCGACCTGCGTCGTCTGCGCCTGCGGGCCGTCCGCCTGCTGTGCGGGCGCCGACGATGCGTCGGCAGCCGTCGTGCTGTTTTGCGGCGTCGCAATATCGCCCTGCGCCTGCTGTACGGCGGTCGTCGTCGTCCCGTTCGTCGCCGAAGTTTCCTCCGGCGGCGCGACCTCGCCGCAGGCGGTAAGCGCTGCGCTCAGCAGCAGGACCGATAACAGAGCAAGAAAACGTTTGGGCATAGCCGCCCTCCTTTCGGTCAAATCGTCCGAACAGCGATACTTCGCTGCCGCTTCGCCGGAGCGCCCGTTCGCTCACGTCGCGTTCCGTCATGCCTATCTTATCACAAACGTCATGCGTATTTCAACAGTATTTTTCAAACAATCGAAAAAGAATCCGTAACTTTTTTATGTCGTATCTGTAAACGTGCTGACGCTGACGGCATAGTCCACGGCGAACAGAAAAGTCCGCGTGCGCACGTTGTCCGGAACGACGCCGCTAATGTCCCGCAGTCCCGCGCCGGTCAGCTTGACGGCGCTCTCGCGCTTTGTCCAGATCTCAAAAAAGACGCGGTCGGGATCGTCCGCGCCGTCGAGCCGGCGCAGCTCCAGCGCCGAAAAGACGCGCTGCGCGACACGCAGCGGCGCTGCGCGCAGTCTTTCCGTATCGATCCCCACCGGCGCGTCCGCCACCGCGCAGACGCACAGGCCGTCCGAATGGCTGACGCTGCAGTGCAGTCCCGTTCCGGGCAGGATCGGTCTGCCGGACGGCTCCGCCGCCGTCGTCACCTGTGTCATCGGCACGTCCAGCACGCGCGACGCCGCGTACCGCAGCAGCACGTTCGCCGCGAGGGACGCCTTGGCGCCCGGCACGTCTTCGTGCGAGCGATAGCGCACGGCGTGCGACGCATCCGCCGCACGGCATAGCGCCGCGCAGTCGCGTGCGGTCAGATCGTGTGTAAAAAGCGCAAAGATCCGAAGCATCTTCTTATCCTCTTCATTGACAAATCGGTCGATTTCTGCTACACTGTCTGCGCAGCAAAAAATCGTTTACGAAAATGGAGGTAATAATCATGGTATTGGCAGCAGTCGGTAAAAACGGCACCGGCAAGGATTTCTTTTTGGAGTACATCGCCAAGAAATACAACCTGCCGATGGTTTCCATCGGCGACGTCGTCCGCGAATTGGCGGCGAAGGACGGATTAGAGCTGACGCGGGACAACCTGCACAAGACGTCCAAAAAATACATGGACGCCTACGGCCAGACGTTTTTCCCGGATCAGATCGTGAAAAAGATCAAGGAATCCGGCGCGCCGATCTATCTTGTTTCCGGCATCCGTCCGCTGTCTGACGTGATGTTTTTCAAGGAAGCGTTCGGCGACGACTTCGTGCTGGTCGACATCGTCATCTCCGACGACGACGTGCGCTATCAGCGTATGCTCGCACGCGGCTCCGCGCGCGACGGCAGCAGCGTGGAAAAGCTGCGTGAATTCGACGAGGGCGAGGAAAGACAGTTCCGCACGTCCGAGAGTGAAAAGATGGCGAATTACGTCATCAAAAACGACGGCGGCGTGGAGGATTTCTACGCGGCGATCGACGAATTCTACGCGAACCTGACCAAATGATCTTCCCATTAAAAAAGAGCTGTATCGACCGATACGGCTCTTTTTCTTTCTCAGAACGAATCGCTGTCGACGCCGGTCTCGCCCTCGAAATCCCAGACCTCCGCGCCCAGATCGAGCGGTACGTCGGAATCCGTCAGCACGGCGTTGGGGTCCTTCTGCGGCGTCTTTTTGCCGCACGCCGCGACGCCCAGAAGCATCAGCGCGGCCAGCAACAGGATCATGATCTTTTTCATTGTGTAACCTCCGAACCGAATAATTGTTTTTCAAGCGTCCTGCCGAGGATGTTTTCTTTTTCCTCCTCGGAAATGCGCAGCGCACGGATGCGCGCCATCGCGCGGCGGATATAGTCCGCCTTTTTGAAGGGGAAATCCAGGCCGAAGACCGTGCGCCCCTCCCCTGCCTGGAACACGAGCGTTTCGATCTCCTCGTTCGTCAGCGCCCACGGACCGCACAGGCCGTCCGGCTCCGGCTCGACCGAGGTCAGGCCGGCGAAGGTGTGCGGATTGCGGCTGTTGTTGCACATCACCAGCAGCGCCTCGCGGAAAAAGCTGTATCCGCCCACATGCTCCATGCTGAAATTCAGGTCGGGGAAGCTGTAGGCGATCTCATCGAACAGCAGCATCCGGTAATCACGGATGCGGTGCCAGTGCAGCCCCGTGTGAAACGACAGGAACAGTCCGAGCTCCTGCGCTTTTTCATAGATCTCAAACGCGCGCGCGCTGTCGATCGGCAGCTCCTGCGCTGCGGGATGGATCTTGATCCCGCGAAGCCCCAGCTCAAAGATCTGCTGCACCTGCTGCGCGATCGGCGCGGCGTCCGGCAGCACATCCACCGTACCGAAGCCGACCAGCCGGTCGTTGCCGGCGATCTCCCCGGCGAGCCAGACGTTCTGGTTCACGTCATGAAACTGCGCGCTCTCGCGGAATCGGTGCGAAAACGGCGCGAACGCGACCGCCTTGTCGATCCCGCAGTCGTCCAAAAGACGCATCAAAACGCCCTGCGCGCCGTCCTCGCGCAGCTCGCGCGGATACAGATGTGCGTGATTGGCAAATATCATAGTATGACCTCAATCGTATAAAAAGTCTTCCACATTGAAATCCGCGAAAATGTCCGGCTCCTCGTATCGGCCGGGCACGATCGGCAGCTCCTCGATCACTTCCATCTTCTGCCCGCGCGACCAGAGCGAGGGCGTGATGCGCACCGTATAGCCGCAGCCCTCGGGCATCATCCACTCGTGCATCGGCGCCTGCGGCAATCCGAACGTGCTCAGCAGCGTCGTGATGACGCCGCCGTGCGTGACGATCGCCGCCTTCGTCGTGCCGGTCTTCAGAAGTCCCTCGACAATGCGGCAGAACGCGCCCATGACGCGCGTCTGAAAATCCCGGCTGCTCTCGCCGAAGGGCGGATCGACGTCCGGCTCGCCCGCGAGCCAGCGCGGGAAAACGGGGTGATTTTCCAGCTCCTCGGCCGTCCTGCCCTCGAATTCGCCGAAATTGTATTCGATCAGATCGCGCATGGGGATCGCGTCCGTGTCCGGATACAGGATCTGCGCCGTGCGCAGGCACCGCTTTAAAGGGCTTGTGAAAACGACGTCCGGCTGCGGATACTCATACGCCTCCAGCATGTCCGCAAGCTGACGCTCGCCCGCTGCGCTCAGCGGAACGTCCGTGTGCCCGATGTACTGCCCGGCGCTGCCCTCGGCAGTCATGCCGTGGCGGATCAGATAGATCTGGTATGATTTCATAGCGCCCGCCTTCAGAGAGATTTATACATATGCAGGTATTCCAGCGCGGAACGCGTCCAGCTGTTGTCGCACGACATCGCGCGGCGCATGAGCGTTTTCCAGCCCTCCGCGTCGCGGTAGCCGAGCAGCGCGCGGTGGATCGTATGATTCATGTCGTGCGCATTGTAGTTGCGGAACGTGAAGCCGTTGCCCTCGCCGTCGCCGCTGTCGCGCACGCTGTCGCGCAGGCCGCCCGTCTCGCGCACGATCGGGATCGCGCCGTACCGCAGCGCCACCATCTGCGACAAGCCGCACGGCTCCGTCTTGGACGGCATGAGGAATATGTCGCAGCCGGCATAGATCTTATGTGCCAGCTCCGGGATAAAGCCGATACGCGCCGACGCTCTGCCGTGGTATTTGCCTTCGATGTAGCGGAAGAAATCCTCGTATTCCCGCTCGCCCGAACCGAGCACGGCGATCTGCGCGTCGGTGGTCGCGAGCAGATCGTCAAGCATGGCGCGCACGAGATCGAGCCCCTTGTGCGCGACCAGACGCGTCACCATGCCGATCAGCGGCGCTTCGGGACGCTGTTCCAGCCCCAGAAGCTGCTGCAGGTTCGCCTTATTGATCGCCTTGCCCTCGACGTCCTGCGCCGAATAGGGCGAGAGGATCAGCGGATCGTTTTCGGGATCGTACAGCTCCACGTCGATGCCGTTGAGGATGCCCTGCAGCTTGAAGCTGCGCTCGCGCAGGATCGGATCGAGCCCGTAGCTGAACCACGGGTCGAGGATCTCCTCGGCATAGGTGGGGCTGACCGTCGTCACCTTGTGCGCGCACTCGATCGCGCCCTTGACGAGATTGACGTCGCCGCCGTACTCCACCAGATACGCGTCGTTGCGCGACAGGCCGAACACGTCCTCTAAAATATCCATGCTGTACCGTCCCTGGTACTGGATGTTGTGGATGGTGAAAACGGTCTTGATGTCCTCATAACCTTCGCGGCCGGCGTACATGGTCTGGTAGTACACGGGCGTGAGCGCCGTCTGCCAGTCGTTGCAGTGGATGACGTCCGGCTTCCATCCGATGTACGGCAGGATCTCCAGCACGGCGCGCGCGAAGAAAGCGAACCGTTCGCCGTCGTCGTAGTGACCGTAGATCGAATCGCGTTTGAAGTAGTATTCGTTGTCCAGCAGGTAGTACGTCACGCCGTCATACTTGGTTTCAAAGATGCCGCAGTACTGCCGCCGCCATGCCACCGGCACGGTGATGCTCGTTACAAAGCGCATCGTATCGCGCAGCTCCTGTGGGATCGTGCCGTACAGGGGCAGCACCACCCGGCAGCCGACGCGCTTGCGCCGCAGCGCCTTGGGCAGAGAGCCGGCCACGTCGGCCAGTCCGCCGCTGGCGATAAAGGGGAGCGCTTCGCTCGCCGCATATAAAACTTTCATCTTTTATCCGCCTTTCCGTGTATCAGATCATGATGCCTTTGCCGATATAGATCGGGAACGTCTTGTCGCCGCAGAGCGTCTTGCCGGGTTTGAGCACGCCGTTTTTGTCCATCACGATGCAGCCCATGCGCGCGTTCTCGCCGATCATGCTGCCCTGCATCAGGATGCAGTCGCGCACCACGGCGCCTCTGCCGACGCGAACGCCGCGGAACAGGATGCTGTTTTCCACCGTGCCCTCGATCGTGCAGCCGTCCGCGATCAGCGAATTGGTCACTTCGCTCCCCAGACCGTAGATCGTGGGCATGTC
Organism: Clostridia bacterium; assembly: GCA_017449935.1. Lineage (GTDB taxonomy): Bacteria > Bacillota > Clostridia > Oscillospirales > Acutalibacteraceae > UBA1425. Next base: position 21,629 of record JAFSYP010000034.1, on the reverse strand, counting down.
GTCGCGCACCTTGGTATAGATCGGGCGCTCCGGCGTGAAAAGCTGACGGCGGTTTTCTCTATGTAGCAGCTCCATGTTCGCGTCATAGAAGCTCTGCAGACCGGAGATCGTGCGCACAAAGCCCGTCTCCTCAAAGCCGCAGATCTTGAGAGTGCGCAGATTGCGGTGGATGATGTCGCGCTCGAAATCGTCGAAGTGCAGGCTGACCGCCTCCTGGATCAGCCGTTCCAGCAGCGCCTTGCGCATAAAGAACAGATTCAGCGAATACGCCTCCTCCCCGCCGGTCGGCTCGCCGACGGAGATCTCCGTGATGCGGCTGCCGTCGAACGCAAAGCTCATCAAGTCGGTCAGCGCAGGCTTGACGCCCCTTTTGTAGGCGACCGTAATATCCGCGCCGCTCGCCGTATGCGCGTCGAACAGCGCGCCGAGATCCGTATTGCAGACGACGTTGCAGTCCGTCAGGATCACGTACTCCTCCTTGGAATGCGAGAGGAAGTTCATGCAGCCGTGCAGCATCTCGATGCGGTTGCGCACGCCGCCGGCGTCCTTGCTGGAAAACGGCGGAAGGATGAAGATGCCGCCCGTCTTGCGCGAGAGATCCCACGGCTTGCCGCTGCCGAGATGATCCATCAGGGATTGATAATTGCTCTTGGTCGCCACGCCCACCTTGGTGATGCCGCAGTTGACCATATTGGACAGCACGAAGTCGATCAGACGGTACCGTCCGCCGAAGGGCACGGAGCCCATCGTGCGCAGCGCGGTCAGCTCCGGGACCGCAGAGTCATATGCGTTGGAAAAGATCAGGCCCAAAACATTGTTCATTCTCATGATGCACACCGCCTTTCTCACTGCGCCGCCGAAATATCGGCGTCGATCATGGCCTTTGGCGCGACGACGGCGTCTCTGCCGACCGTGATATGCTCGCCCACGACGGCGACGCCCCAGTCCTTCAGATCCTTCATCGCTTCCGGACGCTCGCCCACGACGGCGCCCTCCTCGATCACGGCGTTCTCCGCCACGATCGCATACTGCACGACGGCGCCGGAGCGCACGACCGTGCCGGGCATGATAATGGAGTCGCGCACCGTCGCGCCCTTTTCCACCACCACGTCGGAGAACAGCACCGAGAAGTCGACCTCGCCCTCGATCTCGCAGCCGCCGGCGATCAGCGAATTCTGCACCGCGGCGTTCGCGGAGATATAGTGCGGCGGCGACGACGGATTGCGCGAGTAGATCTTCCACGACGTGTCGGTCAGATCGAGATCGACCTTGGGGTCCAGAAGATCGAGGTTCGCTTCCCACAGGCTGTCGATCGTGCCCACGTCCTTCCAGTAGCCGTCGAACGGATAGGCGAACATCCGCTCGCCCGCCGCGTGCATGGCGGGGATCAGGTCGTGGCCAAAGTCGTTGCCGGACGCGGGATTCGCTTCGTCCTCCAGAAGATAGCGGCGCAGCTTCTCCCACGTGAACATATACACGCCCATCGAAGCCTTGTTGGAACGCGGATTCTTGGGCTTTTCCTCAAACTCTGTGATCGCGTTTTCGTCGTCCACGATCATCAGGCCGAAGCGCGGCGCTTCCTCCCACGGCACCTCCAGCATGGCGATGGTGCAGTCGGCGTTCTTTTCCTTGTGGTACGCGAGCATTTTGGAATAGTCCATCTTATAGATGTGATCGCCCGACAGGATTGCCACATACTTCGGGTTGTAGCGGTCGATGAAATTGATGTTCTGATAGATCGCGTTCGCCGTGTTCTTGTACCATGCGGTGCCCTTGATCTGCTGATAGGGCGAAAGGATATGCACGCCGCCGTTCTCGCGGTCGAGATCCCACGGCTGCCCGTTGCCGATGTAGTCGTTCAGCTCCAGCGGCTGGTACTGCGTCAGGACGCCGACCGTATAGATGCCGGAATTGACGCAGTTCGACAGCGGGAAGTCGATGATGCGGTACTTGCCGCCGTACGGGACGGCAGGCTTTGCAATATTCTTGGTCAGGATACCGAGTCTGCTGCCCTGCCCTCCGGCCAGCAGCATCGCGATACACTCCGTATTGCGGGACATGGTCATTACCTCCAATTTATTTGAATTCTGTTTTTTTCTTTTTGGACGCCTTGCGGCGCAGGAACACGCCGGACAATCCGGCCAGATCGAGCGAAATACTCTGTCTGAAGCCGTGCATCGGGACCTTTTCCGACGCGACGACGCCGACGCTGCCTTTTCCCGTGCCGCCGAACGATACGTCGTCGCTGGTGAAAACGACCTCATAGCCGCCCTTTTCCGGCACGCCGATGCGGTAGCCCTCGCGCGGGACGGGCGTGAGATTGCACACGGCGACGATCTCGCCGCCGTTTTTGTCGATGCGGCGGAACGCGATCACGGAGTTTTGGTTGTCGTCGCCGGAGATCCACGAGAAGCCGTCCCAGCTGTAATCCACCTCGTACAGCGCGGGCGTTTCGCGGTAAAACAGATTGAGCGCGGCGGTGAACGACTGAAGCTGCCGGTGCGCCTCGTAATCGAGCAGAAGCCAGTCCAGCTCCCGTTTGTAGTTCCACTCTATAAACTGCCCGAATTCGCTGCCCATAAACAACAGTTTTTTTCCGGGATGCGCGATCATGTAGCTCAGGAACGCGCGCACGCCGGCGAACTTTTCCTCATAGGAGCCGGGCATCTTGCCGATCAGCGAGCCCTTGCCGTGCACGACCTCATCGTGCGACACGGGCAGGATGAAATTTTCGGAAAAGGCGTACATAAAGGAAAACGTCAGGCAGTTGTGGTTGTCCTTGCGGAAAATGCCGTCCATGGAAAAATAACGCAGGACGTCGTTCATCCAGCCCATGTTCCATTTGAAGTTGAAGCCCAGTCCGCCCATGAACACGGGCTTGGACACCATCGGCCAGGCGGTGCTCTCCTCGGCGATCATCATCACGTCGAAGTGGTCACGGAACACGGCTTCGTTCAGCTTCTGCAAAAACTCGACCGCCTCAAGGTTGCGGTTGCCGCCCTCGCGGTTCGGGATCCATTCGCCCGCCTTGCGGTCGTAGTCAAGGTACAGCATCGAAGCCACGGCGTCCACGCGCAGCCCGTCGATATGATACACGTCCAGCCAGTACATCGCGCTCGACAGCAGGAACGAGCGCACCTCCGGCTTGCCGTAATCGAACACGCGCGTGCCCCAGCCGTAATGCTCGCCCTTGCGCGGGTCGGCGTATTCGTAGCACGGCGCGCCGTCAAACTCGTACAGGCCGTACGCGTCTTTCGGGAAATGCGCCGGCACCCAGTCGAGGATCACGCCGATCCCCGCCGTATGGCAGCGGTCGACGAAATACATGAAGTCCTGCGGCGTACCGTAGCGCGACGTCGGCGCGAAATAGCCCGTCACCTGATAGCCCCAGGAGCCGTCGAACGGGTACTCCCCGATCGGCATCAGCTCGATATGCGTATAGTGCATCTTCTGCACGTACGGGATCAGCTCGTCCGCGAGCGCGCGGTAGGACAAAAAGTTGCCGTCCGGATACAGCCGGAAGGAGCCGGCGTGCACCTCGTAGATATTGACCGGGCTTTCATAGACCGTATGCGCTCTGCGCTGCGCCATCCACGCGTCGTCCTGCCAGTCGTAGCCGGTCAGCTCGACGAACTTGGACGCCGTTTCCGGACGCGTCTGGGCATGAAAAGCGTACGGGTCCGCCTTGAACCGCGCGACGCCGTCCGCGCCCCGGATATAGTATTTATACGCGTCGTACACCTGAACGCCCGGAACGACCGCCTCGAACACGCCGCCGTCCGTCACGCGGCGCATCGGCGACGCCTGCACGTCCCAGCCGTTGAAATCTCCCGCGACGCTGACGCCCAACGCATGCGGCGCCCACACGCGGAAGACCGCGCCGCCGTCCGCACAGCGGTGCGCGCCGAGATACTCGTACGCCTTGCTGTTCGTGCCTTGATGAAAATAATATTCCGCCGCGCCCATACCGCACCTCCCATCCGATTCGGCGTTTGGATATGCCTTTCTATAAATTATACCAAAAGAAAATGGGAAATGCAAGTGAATTTTGACTATTTTATTCAAATCGGTGTGCAAATTCCGACTTCATTTTTGTATAGTATGTACAAAAACATACCGTGCATACCGCTTCTATTGCTTTTTCCAAAACGGTATGCTAAACTTTTTTTGACATTTTGTGCAATAATTCGCTGCGCTCAAGTGTGTTAGAAGTGAAAGGAGGCCGAGAGATGACAGTCATTCAAAACGGAGGGGACGCCTTCCGAAACGCCTTTGAACGGTACACGGACACCGTTTACCGCGTCGCCGTACATAATACGCGCAACGACGCCGACGCGCAGGACATCACGCAGGAGACGTTCCTTCGGCTTTTGCAGTGCCGCAAGGTTTTCCGCGACGACGAGCATCTGAAAGCGTGGCTGATCCGTGTGACGATCAATCTGTGCCGAAACCACCTGCGCGGCGCGCGCCGCGAGATTCCCGTGCAGGCGCCGCAGCAGACGCAAACACCGCAGTCCGGCAGCGTACTCGACGCCGTGCGCGCACTGCCGGAGAACCAGCGCAACGCCATCTACCTGCACTACTACGAGGGCTACACCGCCAAAGAGATCGCCGCCATTCTCGGCAGCGGCACGAATACGGTGCTGTCCTGGCTGCGGCGCGGACGCGAGACGCTGCGCGAAACCATAGGAGGTCTTGAAGATGAAAGCCTATAAAGAAGAAGTCGACGCGCTGCACGCGCCCGACACGCTCAAGCAAGCCATCGCCGAGCTGCCGAAGGCGGCGAAGCCCAAAAAGACGCGTACGCGCCGCATCGCCGCCGTCGCCGCCGTGCTGGCCGTGGTCCTGCTGGGCGGTTTCGTTTTGACGCCGATGATGTTCAGCGTTCAGAAATCCGCCCAGCGCTCTTACGAAAGCATATCCGACAGCGCGTCGTACGACTACGCGCCCGCCGAAAACGGCTACTATGCGGACGATAGCGCCGGGTACGGCAGCGCCAAAGGCGTCGGCTTCAACGGCGAGTCCGCGAAAAACGAATCGACCGACGCGCAGAAGAACACGCTGCCCGCCGACCGCAAGCTCATCCGCAACGCGGAGCTGAACGTGGAAACGAAGGAGTTCGACGCTTTCTGCGACGCCGTCCAGAAAAAAGCCGCCGAGCTGTCCGGCTATGTGGAATCCACCGTCACCGGCACCAGATACAGCGACATGCGCTATGCCAATCTCGTGCTGCGCATCCCCGCCGCGCAGCTGGACGCGTTCCTGCAAACCGTCTCGCAGATCGGCGCCGTCACCTATGAAAACACGTCCATGCGGGACGTGACTGACGATTACATCGACGTCGAGAGCCGTCTGGCCGCACTGGAAACCGAACAGGAAACGCTGCTCGATCTTCTCAAGCAGTCCAAGAGCCTGTCCGACACGCTGGAGATCCAGGACAGACTGACGACCGTCCGCGGCGAACTGGAATCCTACAAAGGACAGCTCAAAGCGCTGGACAGCAAGATAGACTACTCGACCGTGACGATGACGGTCGATGAAGTCGAACGCGTCACCACGCCGGAAAGCAAGTCCTTCTGGACGCAGGTGCGCCAGAACCTGGCCGACAACCTCTATTCCATCGGACAGTCCGCGCGCAATTTCGCCATCAGCTTCCTGTCCAACCTGCCGTATATCGTCATCTGGCTGATCGTCATCGGCGTCGTCGTCACCGTCGTCGTACTGATCCGCAGAAAGAGAAGAAGGTAAACCGAAACATACAAAAACGATAGGGCTGCCGCAAGTAGGAAAAACTTGGAAAAAACCTACGGCGACAGCCCCTTTTTTGGTTCATCACGGAAATCCGGGAGCAGGTTGTTCTGTTCCGTTTCCCTTTTGTGTCGTTGCATTTTTGCGCTTTCGGGGACGCGGATTCCCACGCGCTGACACGCTCGGAATGACGGTTGTTTTACGTTTCTGCGGAAAAAAGCCGAAATAATTCCGGCGTCGTATTGACCTTTTGTTCTGTCTTTGGTATACTTTGTCTCGCGATCCGTTGATCGGAGTCGTGAATTGTGTTTGCGGAGGAGAGGGACCTTGCAGCGTTTGATTTCACTTATTCTGTCGATCGTGATGCTTTTGGCGCCGGCGGCAAATCAGCCGCGCCCGGAGATCGACAAGTCCGAGTGGACGACAGACTATGCCTACGTTTTTGTCCACGGTCTTATCGGCTGGGGCGAGGACACGTTCATGGAGAACATCATCTCCTATTTCGGCACGTTCAGCGGGAGCCTGATGCGGTATTTGCGTTCCTGCGGGCTGAACTGCCACACGGCGACGCTGAGCGTGAATAACAGCGCGTGGGACCGCGCGTGCGAGCTGTATGCGCAGCTGACGGGGACGCGCACCGACTACGGCGAGGCGCACAGCGCGCGCTGTCACCATCCGCGCTACGGCCGCAATTATACCGGCAGAGCGCTGCTCGACGAATTCGACGCCGAGCACAAGATCAACCTGATCGGGCATTCCTTCGGCGGCGCGACTGCGCTGGTCTTTTTGGAATTGATGGCCAACGGAGACGCCGCGGAATGTGAGGCGTCGCAGGATTCGACCGTTTCCCCGCTGTTCGAGGGCGGCAAGGCGGACTGGATCTATTCTCTGACGACGCTGGCGTCGCCGACCAACGGGACCACGCTGTATGAGATCGGCAATTCCGAAACGGTCTCGCTGGACGGTCATGACCGCTATCCGGGCCAGAGGCTTTTGAACGCCACCTCTTTGCTGACCATGCGGGATCGTCTGTTCTCGGATACGGCGGTCTACGATATGCAGGTCGACCGGGCGATCGAGATCGCGGACGCGTGCGAAACGATCGACTCCGTCTATTATTTCTCCGTACCCTGCACCTGTTCCCAGCCGAACGAAAAGGGCGATCAGGTGCCGCTGTCCAAAATGGTATTCCTGATGAAACCGCTTTCCAGAGCCATGGGCATGTTCGAGGGCGTGACGGCCGGCGGCGTCGAGCTGGATGAAAGCTGGAAGGAAAACGACGGTCTGGTGAATACGATCTCCGAGCGTGCGCCGTTCCACGCGCCGCAGAAGGACATCGACCCGGAGAACATCGAGCCGGGCATCTGGAATGTTTATCCCACGATGCACGCCGACCACATGTTCTTCAGCGGCGGATTTTTCCGCACGACCGATATCCGCACCTATTTTGTCAACTATATCCAAAGCGTCAACACGCTGTAAACCGCCGAACAGAAAATATGAAGCCGCGATCGGACCGGAACCGACCGCGGCCTTTTTTCTATGGATCGTATTATGTGACGTCCGCCTGGACCTGTACCGGCGACGCGTTCTTGGCGCGGAAGGCGCGCAGCAGCTCCGTCACGCCCAGTCCCGTGGAACCGGACAGCCCCTCGTTGACCTTGTCGATGGCGGTCATGATGTCGCCGACCAGCCGCGCGCTGTTGCCGTCGCCGTACATGACGATCTTGTCCGTCTGACTCAGCGGCTCCGCGACATATTTGGCGACCTCGGGCAGCGCGTTGAAGTACATCTCCAGCATGGCTGCCTCGCCGTATTTCTGCATGGCTTCGGCTTTCTTCTCGATGCCTTCCGCCTCCGCCAGCGCCTTGAGCTTGATCGCTTCGGCCTCGGCTTCGCCCTTGGCACGGATCGCCGCCGCTTCCGCAAGCCCCGCCGCCTTGACGGCTTCGGCGTTCTGCAGCGCGGCAAACTTCTCCGCCTCGGCGCGCGCTTTCTTCGCCTCGGCTTCCTTTTCCGCCTCGAACTTCTGCGCCTCGGCCTGCTTCTGACGCTCGAACAGCTCCGCGTCGGATTCACGCTGCACCTTATACAGCGCGGCGTCCGCGGCCTGCTGCGCGGCGAATTTGTCCGCTTCGGCCTTCTTCTTGATCTCCGCGTCGAGCGCCTTCTCCTTGATCTCCACCTCGCGGGCGTTGATCTCGATCGCCTTTTCCTTCTGGGCGATGTTCGCGTTCGCCGTCGTGATCTCGATGGCTTTTCTCTGCTCCTGCTCCTGGATCTTGTACGCGGCGTCGGCTTCGGCGCGCTTGACGTCCGCCTCCGCCTTCAGCTCCGCCTGCCGGATGGCCAGCGCGTTCTGCCGCTGGGCGATCTCGGTCTCCGCGAGCACCTGCGCGTCGTTGGCTTCCTTTTTGGCCTGCGCCTTGGCGATGGCGATGTCGCGCTCCGATTCCGCGCGGGAGATGGCCGCGCGCTTCTGGATGCGCACCACGTTGTCGACGCCGAGATTTTCGATCACGCCGTTGCCGTCCACGAAGTTCTGCACGTTGAACGACACGATCTCCAGTCCCATGCGCTCCAGATCGGGCGCGGCGTTGTCCTTGACCTTGTCGGCGAACTTCTGGCGGTCGCCGACCATATCCTCGAGGTTCATCTGCCCGACGATCTCACGCGTGTTGCCTTCGAGCACTTCGCGTGCGATGGAGGCGATCTCTTCCTCTCTCTTGTTCAGGAAGTTCTGCTCGGCCGCCTTCAGGTATTCCTTGCTGGTGCCGATCTTGACGTTGACGACCGCGTCGATGGACACGTTGATGTAGTCCGCCGTGGGGACGGTCGTCGCGGTTTTGACGTCGATGGGGATGAGCTTGAGCGTCAGCTCGTCCTTCTTCTCTAAAAACGGGATCTTGATGCCTGCCGTGCCGATCAGCTCACGCGGCTCTTTGCGGAAGCCGGAGATGATGTAGGCGGTGTCGGGCGAGGCTTTGACGTAGCCGGACGCGCAGATCGCGATAAGCAGCGCCGCCAGCGCGGCGATTCCGATGAAGATGAAAATGGGGGGCATGGTTCTCTCTCCTTTCTACTGTTGCAGTGTGGTCAATACCCGACCATGAAACGCATGAAGACGATGGCGACCGCCAGCAGCGGGATCAGCAGCGGGATCAGCAGCAGCGGACCGCAGCCGCAGCCGCAGCCGCCGCGATGCGGCGGCGGGGGAGGCGGCATCCAGCCGCCGTAACGACCGAATCTGAACATGGTTCCGACCTCCTTTTCTTTCTTCGCAAAGCGTCGTTCCTTTGCTTGAGAATACTGTATCAAAAAACCGGCCGCCGATAAAGGGCGGTCGGTTGGTATATCGGGGATGTATTTTTGCTTTCGCGGAGAAATAGACGGGGTTATTTTTCGGTTTATCGGGACGAACGCGGCGACCGAAGGGGTTACATCCTTTCCGGCGCATCGAAGCCCAGGAGGAAAACGGACGTTTCCAGAACGCGTTTGGCCAGCGCGATCAGCGCGATATAGCCGGCCTTGACGGACTCGTCCCGCTCGGACAAGATCCTCGTTTCGTGGTAGAACTTGTTTACCGTTCCGGCCAGCTCGTAGATGTACGCGCACAGCAGGTTGGGCGCGTAGTTGGCCAGCGCTGCGTCGACGCAAGAGGAGAATCTGCCGACGGACAGCATCAGATCTCTGGCGCCCGCGTCCGCGGTCTTCCGGATGGGCAGATGCTCGTACGCGCCGTATTTCGTCAGGATGGAACGGATGCGCACGATCGTATAAAGGATATACGGGCCGGTGTCGCCTTCAAAGGCGGCAAAGCGGTCGAAGTCGAATATGTAATCCTTCGTGGGATGGTTGGACAGATCGCCGTATTTCAGCGCCGCCAGCGCGATCTTCGCGGCGGTGCTTTCCACCATATCCTCCGAGATCCGGTTCTCGATCACCTTGTCGCGCACGAAATCGTGCAGCTCGGCGATCAGCTGTTCCAGACGCATGACGCCGCCGTCGCGCGTCTTGAACGGTTTTCCGTCCCGGCCGTTCATGGTGCCGAAGCCGATATGCTTCAGCTCCGTAGCCGCCGGCACGATCCCGCACTTGCGCGCCGCGCGGAAGACCTGCTCGAAATGCAGCGCCTGGCGCTTGTCGGTCAGGTAGAGAATACGGTCCGGCGCCCAGTCGCGCATCCGCTGCACCAGAGTCGCCAGATCGGTCGTCGCATAGATGGCGGAGCCGTCGGACTTGAGCAGGATGCACGGCGGGATCTCGGTTTTGTCCGAACCGTCGCTGACGGGGATGACCCAGGCGCCGTCGCTCAGCACGGCAAAGCCCTGCGATTTGATCCTTTCCACCATGTCCGGGATCAGCGGCTGCGCGTCGCTTTCCCCCAGCCACTGATCGAAGTGCACGTCCAGCTCGTCATAGTTTTTGCGCAGATCGGCCACAGAGATCTGCATGATGTGCTTCCAGAGCGCCCGGTACCCCGCGCGGCCCTTCTGCAATTCGACGGTCGCCAGGTGCGCCCGGTCCGCAAAATCGGGATCGCTTTTGCTTTTGGCCGAGGCATAGGGGTAGACCTCCTCCAATTCGCCGATGGAGAACGGCGGCTCGGCGGGGTATTCACCCGTGCGGTCGGGATCGAAGTAGCGCCATTCCGGATGACGCATCTGCAGTTCGGCGATGATCAGCCCCATCTGCAGACCCCAGTCGCCCAGATGCACGTCGCCGATGGTATTGTATCCCAGAAAGCGGTGTATTCGTTTCAACGACTCGCCGATGATCGCGGAACGCAGATGCCCGATATGCAGAGGCTTGGCGACGTTCGCGCCGCCGTAGTCGATGACGACGGTCTTGCCCGCGCCCGTCTTTTCAACGCCGAGCTCGGCGTCGGTGCGCATCTGTTCAAGACAGCCCGTCAGAAAATCGTCGGACAGCGTCAGGTTGATAAAGCCGGGCATTACGACGTCGACCGACGCAAAATCCGCGCGGTCCAGCTTTTCGATAACGGCTTTCGCGATGAGGATGGGCGCGCATTTATACCGCTTTGCCGCGGCCAACGCGCCGTTGCACTGGTATTCGCACAGGTCGGGGCGGTCGGAAACCGTGACCTGTCCCAGCTGCGGATCGTAGCCGGCGTCGGCGAACGCCTGCCGCATCCTCTCGGTGATCGAATCAATTATGTTTTTCATCGTTACGCTTCCTTTTTGCAGGTTGAACGTCGCGCGGCGTACCGCGTCACGGGCTCAGTCTGTCGAGATCCTTCCGCTCGGAGGCGACGAGCAGGCGCATTCCGTCCTCGATCGGCACGGTGGGATCGATAAAGTGCCAGTTGCCCTGTTCGCGGGAAACGGCGATCACGTTGACGTTGTATTTGCGGCGCAGATCGAGCTGAATGAGCGATTTGCCGATCCATTTGCGTTTGGGCAGCATCTCGACGATCGAGAAATCGTCGTCCACGTTGAACAGATTCAGAAAGGCGGAGGACACCAGAAGCTGCGCCGTGCGCAGGCCGCTTTCCTCCTCGGGATTGAATACCTTGTCCGCGCCGACCTTCATCAGGATCGCCGCCATGCTCGGCGACGACGCTTTGGCCATCACATAGGGGACGTTCTGCTCCTTGGCGACCATGACGGACATCACGCTCGCGGCAAGGCTCGCGCCCATCGCCACGACGACCGTGTCCATATTGCTCAGCCCGAGTTCATTGAGCTGCTGTTCGTCCGCGAGGTCGGCGCACACGCAGACCGTGACCTTGCTCGAGAATTCCTGCACGAGCTCGCGGTCGCGGTCGACGACCATCACGTCGGCGCCGAGGATCGCCAGATTCTCCGCGAGGCTCTGTCCGAACTCTCCCAGACCTAATACCGCAACGGATTTATCCATCTATTCTTCCTCCTTATCCTACATAAAACCGGCCTTCGGCATATTCCATGCCGCGGCCCTTCGAACGCACGTTGGCAAAAAAGATCGCCATGGATATCGGCCCGATCCGGCCGAGATACATGCCGGTGACGACTAGCAGCCGCGACGCTCCGGAAAGCGTCGGCGTCAGCGCTCTGGAAAGACCGACGGTCGCCAGCGCGCTGAACATTTCATACAGCGCGTCCTGCAGCGGCGCGCCGCTGACGACGCACAGCAGAACGGACATCAGGATCGTCGACAGCGCGCTGATGACGACGATCGCCGCAGCCTTGCGGACCATTTCTTCGGAGATCTTGCGGCGGAAGATCGCCGTGGAGCGCCTGTGCCCGATGTAGTACACGGCGTTCCAGAACACGATAAAGACCGTGACGGTCTTCACGCCGCCGGCCGTGCCGATCGGCGAGCCGCCGATGAACATCCAGACGTCCCCGATCAGACAGGAGATCTCTCCAAGCGACTGCTGCGGGAACGTGGAGAAGCCGGCCGTGCGCAGCGTGACCGACTGGAACAGGCAGTTCAGGATCGCTTCGCCCGTCGGCATCGCGCCGATCGTGGCGGGATTGCGCCGCTCCGTGAGAAAGAACAGGAACGCGCCGCAGAAGATCATGACCGCCGTCAGACGCAGCACGAGCTTTGTGTGCTCCGTCAGGCGCAGCCGTCCGCGCCGCCGGTCCTTCGGATGCAGGAGCGCCCTCAGCGAGTCGGTCAGGTCGAACCAAACCACGTAGCCGAGGCCGCCGGAAACGATCAGCGCCATCGTGACCAGAAGGAAGAAGGCGTCGGACGAATAGCCGCACAGGCTGTCCGGGCCGAGGATATCGAGCCCGGCGTTGCAGAACGCGGACACGGCATGGAAGACGGCGTACCATATCCCGCGCGCCGCGCCGTACCGCGGAATGAAGCGGATCGAATACAGCGCGGCGCCGATCCCTTCGATCAAAAACGTCCCCGTGACCACGCGCCGCAGGAAACGGATCAACCCCGACCGCGTGTTGAGATTAAACGTCTCGCTCAGCAGCGTGCGGTCGGACAGCGTGAATTTGCGTCCCAGCAGGAGCAGCAGCGTCGAAAAAACGGTGATGACGCCCAGGCCGCCCAGCTGAATGAGCAGCAATATCACGACCTTGCCGAACAGGCTCCAATGTATGTATGTGTCGACGACGACAAGCCCCGTCACGCAGACGGAGGTCGTCGCGGTGAACAGCGCGGTCAGCGGTCCCGTATGCTGCCCCGGCGCCGTGGAGATCGGCAGCCAAAGCAGCGCCGTGCCCACGAGGATCGCCGCCAAAAAGCTCAGCGGGATCAGGTGAACAGGCGACAGGACACGTCCGAATCTTGCTCGGGTATTTTTCATGGGATCGTTCAGATTCCTTTCTTGACGTACTGGCACAGCAGGCGGTAGAAGAAGCCGCGGAAGGTCAGGATCGGCATGAGCTTTTCGAGAAACGCGCCGAAACGGGCGCGCCGCTGCGCGCTTTCGCTGTCCGCTTCATAGCCGTTCCATCGTTCGACCGGCGCATAGCGGATGCAGACGCAGTCGAGATAATCGCCGTCGGCGCCCTCGCTGATGGTCGTGACGCCGAACGCCTGCAGATCCTCAAACAGCTTCTCCTTTTCGGCGAACCGGTCCGGATTCAGGATCGAGAACTCGCCCTTGTTCGTGCCGGCCTTCCAGAACCGCCAGGACAGCTCGGAGCGTTCGATGCGCGCTTTCTGCTGTGCGGCGGCGGGTGTCGCCTTTGCGCGCGCCCAGCACGCGTCGATGACGGCGACGTCGCGGTTCGACAGCCGCATACTGTCCTGCGCGCTGTAATAGATGCCCAGATGCCCGTCCCGATCGCCGGCGTGCAGCGTGTACAGATCGATCGCCTTGCGGATATGCGGCCAGCCGGCGCCGTAGTACGCGGCGAGGAAGCCGTCCGTTTCGGCGTCCGTTTCACGGTAGGGGTCCTGCAGGCATTTGGAGATCAGGTACATCCGCAGATCGCCGAACTCCGTGTCGCATTCGGGCAGATAGAAATTGCCCTCCTCGTAGATCCCTTTTACGTTATGCTCATAGAATATCTGGATATTGCGCCGGATCACGCCGAAGTCGGGGAAGACCAGACAGGTGTTGGCGTAATTGGCGGCGTAGTCCCAGATGTACAGCCGCTCGCAGATGCTCGACCAGTCCCGCAGATCGCGCATCATTTCCGCATTGCGCGAACAGGACGGATCGTCCAGCGCATGGCAGAAGCAGCACTCGATCGTGCAAAGCCGCACGATCACGTTGTCGCGCGGGAAAACGCCCGTCGGCGCCTGACGCGTATACTGATACGCGAACGTGTCGATGGCGACGTTGTCGTAACCGGCGGCCTTGACGGCGTCCGCGATCCGGTTGACGAAATACAGCACCACGGCGGAATGCGCGCCGCCGTGCGCGTTTTCGTACGCGCGGCAGGCGTCGCATTCGCAGTATTCATAGTTGTCGTTCTGCGAGACGGAAACGATCTGCAGAGAAGCGGTCGGATCATGCTCCTTTTCCAGCAGCTCCAGCACGTTCTTCGTGGCGATCGCCAGCACGTCGGGATTGGTCAGGCACGGCTGGCCCGCCGTGCGCACGCCGCCGTGCAGCGCGAGGTATTCGGGGTGGCTCTCCCGATACTTTTCCGTTTCGCAGATCCATCGCATCGTGTGCGCGAACGCGAGGTATCGGACCGTGCCGCCCGCCTCGGCCGGCAGGGAACGGTAGATGCCGCCGGTCAGCCCGTTGGCAAGCGAATACTCTTCGATGTTTTTCGTCCGCCAGTCCGTTTCGGCGTATTCAAAGTACGGCTCGTACCGTATATCGGTATCGGCGGGCACTTCGATCTGCCGCGCGGCAGGCAGGACGGTGAGTTCGGACGTATACACGCGCCGTCCGCAGAATTCCTCCAGAAAACGGTACACGCCGGTCTGTAAGCCGCGCACGCCCGTGCCGCCGATGTGGATATTGCCGTCGACTGCGCAGATGCGGTAGCCGTTGTCGCGCAGCGCGGAAACGTCGGCCTCGGACGCCGAGCCGATCGCGATATACGGCGCGCGCGCTTGAGAGGACATGCGCACGCTCGCGCCGAAAACCTCGGACAGGACGCTGCACAGCTTTTGCGCGGCGAACCGTTCATATGCCGTTGGGGACGCCGGGACCAGGACCGACCACGATGCGTCCGGCGTCAAGGCCGGCACGGCGGCGTATGCCGAAGGCAAACACGCGAGCATAACGCAGACGCAGAGCACACAGCACAGGAACCTTTTCATGGTTGATCGTCCTTTTTATGAGAGTCGGTTATTTGTTTTCGATCACACGGATATAGCTGTCCATGAGCTGCGAAGCGGTCTTAGCGCCCATCGTCATGAGCATACAGTTCATCATATCGGCGCGGTTGTGCTTGCCGCCCTCCTTGTAGAACAGCGTCGACAGGAAGGCCTGCGGCACGTCGACGTCGGGATAGATGTACGCCATGGCGTCGTTCGTGATGCCGAACAGAAGGACGGCCTTGTCGGGATCGCCGGTCGCCTGGCGCACGATGCTCTCCAGCGTGTCGTACGGCCAGTCCTCACCCGTCCAGGAGGTAACGCCCGTCCACAGGGAATCGCCGGTGTAGTCGGGGTTCGTGCCCAGCAGCAGCGACGGCGCCAGTTCGCCCGGCGCAGTCAGGATGACCACGTCGTCGCCGAGCGCGATGTAGTTCGTTTCGACGACGATGGCGTACCCGGCCTCCGCGTCGCGGTCGCGCACCGTGTTTTCGCCCAGCAGACCGGTCGCGCACGCGAGAGCCATCAGACCGTATTCCAGACGGATGGGCGTCTGCGCGTTGCGGACCTCCAGCGTCGGCGCGATCGCCTTCGCTTTCGCGGCGGCGTCCAGGATGTAATGCGCGAACAGGTAGCCCTTGCGGCGCTCGCCGTTGAATTCGCGCTCGCTGATCTTGTTGCTCTTTTCATAATAGCGCTCGGCATACGCTTTGCCGTAACGCTCGGTCCAGTCTTCCTTCGTCAGCGCGTAGGTCGCCGCCCACGCGTCCGCGTCGGCGCTGCGCGCGCTGTTTTCGTCCACGTCCAGTCCGGGGCCGTTGACGTTGGCCTGCGCGCTCTGGCAGAACAGGAAGTTGTAGCCCGCGTCGTTCATGGCGACGCGCGTCAGATACGGATAATCCGCGAACAGGGCGTGCCCGTTGAAGTATTTGGTCGGATGCGCGCCGATGTTGGCCAGGATCGTCTTTTCGCCGCTCTCGCCCTCGAAGAGGAAGCAGGAGAAGTAGTTCTTCGTGCGCTCGCCGCTGTCCATCTTGTCCTCCGCGCCGCTGACCGGATCGGTCTCAAAGAAGGACAGGGAGCCGTTTTCCATCTTGTCATACGCGGCTTTTGCCGAAGCGGCCGCCTGTTTGACGATCGTGTTTTCCATCGTCTCATTGAGACTTCTGCCGTTCTTCAGACCGTTCAGGAACATGTCCATCGTGTTCATGCCCTGCGTGTCGAGCGCGACGTGACAGTGCGAGGCGCTGATGTTGCAGCCGAGGATGTCCTGCGCCGTGACGCCCGCCGGCGCGAGCGCTTCGGCGACTGCTGCGCGGATCTTCTTGACCGTGCCGCCGGCGACGCCGACGCCGTCAATACAGATGAACAGCAGGACGTCCGGCACGCCGTTTCCGTTGCCGTCCGATCCGTTGGAGAGGATCATCACGTTGGCCATCTGATCGGTATAGATCTTGTTGAGCTTCCACTGATAGCCGCCCGTCGGATGCATCTTGTCCAGACACATGCCGTTCGGATCGGGATTGCCGGCCGCGTCGCGCCGCCACTCGACGGGGATGATGCTGCCGGACGCATAACCGCCGCGCCAGCCGTTGCCCCGCGTCACGCCGTCCGTGCCTTTATAATAGTACGGATGCTCCTCGGCAAGGAATTCGGAATAGGTCGGGAAACGGAACTGCCGATAAACCACCTGCATAATGCCCTGCGCGGCGGCGAAAACGCCGTCGTGCATCGCGCCGAGCGCTTTGTCGATCACGCCGACGACGGGGCTGTACGGTTTGCCGACCTCGTCCGCCGCAAACGCCTGCGTGCCGAGAGAGCACGCGAGCAGCACGGACAGAAGGATTGCAAGGAATCTGTTCGCTTTTTTCATGGAAACTCCTCCGTTTCAAAATAGAGTGTATATTATTGTACCATATCCTGCGCCGCTTGACAAGTCCGGCGCCGTCATTCTTTTTCAAGTATTAAAACCAAGCTGAAAACCCGCGATCCGGGATTCGTTACCGGGATCGCGGGCTTGTTTTTTCGTTGTTCACGGAAAGTTGGGGGATAAAGCGCATCTTCCTTGATTGTCATTGAGAGCGCCTTTATGGCGCGCGGCAATCCGTTCCCTTGCGGGTTCTTTAACGCTTTGACGGGGGAACGGATTCCCACAGTCGGCGCAAGCGCCTGCTTCGGAATGACACTGCTTTTAGCAGCATCTGACCATCCCCCAGCTTTCCGTGATGAAACTGTTTTTCTGATTTCGCGGGGTTTATCGGCCGCACTGCGCGTCGAGGAAGCCGCACGTCACGTCGGCCAGCTCCGCGGCGCGGTTTTCGATGCATTGATGCCCGCCGCCGTGTACGGTATACGTCTCGGCGTCGGGGAAAGCGTTCTGCATCCGCGACTTGAGCGAACGGGTCAGAATGACGTCCCTGTCCGCCTGACACAGCAGAACGGGACACGCGATCCGGTCTGTCTCCTGAAGGCGCGTCGGCTGTACGCTGTACATCATCTCGCACAGTCCCGCGCCGAAATGGTCGTACTGTACGGGGTCCGTCACGCCGGACAGATCGTACGCTTTCGTGAACGCGCGGTCGTTCGTCGCGGCGAGGATCGTCAGACGCACCACGGGATCGAGCCGCGTGCCGTAGGAAAAGAACAGATCCATACAGCGCTTCATGCCTTTGGACGTCATCACGCCCTTTGCCCACGCGGGAAACGAATCCTGCGGACACGGGCAGTACAGCAGCAGCGCGCGCAGCGGCTGCGCGACGGCGATATTGACCGCGACGCTGCCGCCCATCGAATGCCCTGCCACGATCCACTCCCGCGTCGGCGCGATCGACTGCATGAGCGCCGTGACCGATTCCTCACGCGGCACGATGTTCGTTTCGGTCGTTTCGCGCGTGGAGTAGCCGAAGTCCGGCAGATCGACGAGCACGCATTCGTACCCCTTCGCCGCCATCTCCGCGGCCATATTGCGCCATGCGTAGGTCGAGCATAAAAAGCCGTGCAGCATCAGGATGCGTCCGCGCATCTCTCCCTGCGCGGGCACGGTCCGGTAATGCAGACGGTAGTCGCCGTATGTATAATAGCGGCTGTCCGCAAAGGGCGCGCCGTCGGGGAAGGCAAGCGCCGCGACGCTGCACAAAACGGCAAGCACGAGCGCGAGAAAACACGCAAGCAGTTTTTTCATTTTCCGTCCCTCTCTTTATTTCAGCACGACGTTCCAGCCGCCGACGAGATACCGCCGCAGCAGCAGGGACAGCATTGTTTGAGCTTCCTTTTCATGGTCTGTACACGCTTTCAGTTTATTCTTAAGGCAATACCGCACAATTCCGGTGTGCGGTATTGCCTTAAAATGTATCATACCATACTTCCGCGCGATTTGCAACGGTCCGTCCGCGGCTGCGACGTGTTGAGGATGAACACGGCGGCAGTCGCCAGCATCGCCGCCGAAACGGGCGCGGTGGCGCCGCTCATACGCACGACGGCGTCCGTTCGCACGAGCGAAACGGGTTCGGCGAGCGGGAACAGCCGCAGCAGCAGCGCGCAGTAAACCGCCGCCAGCGCGCCGACGATCGTCCGAAACGCCCAGAATCGGGACAGCGGCACGCCGCAGGCCGTGACGTCCGGCAGAACCTGACAGTGCACCGAAACGCCGCCGAAGCCGAGGATCGCCGCAAGGATCGGCGCCGAAAGACCGGCCTCGACGCCCGCTTTGCATCCGTTCGTGACCTCCAGCAGGCAGACGAGCGGCAGCGCGCCGCCCTCGGGCAGACGCCGAAGCGCCGCACAAACGCCGGAAAACAGCAGCACCCACGCGCACAGCGAGAGCATACTGCCGCCCGCGTCCGCCACGGATTCGCAAAGACTTCGCGCGAGCGGCTGCCGCGACGCCGCGGCGGTCATCGGCTGCGGCGGCGCGTCCGTATAGCGCAGCAGAATGCCCGGCGTCAGCGCGGCGAGCGTCAGCGACGCGTACAGCAGCCAGCCGAGCGCACGGCTGCCGAGCATGACGGCGCCGACCGTGCCGCTGACGAACGCAGGGCCGGCCGCCACGCAGAACAGGCACATACGCTGCGCCTGACTTTGCGTCAGACTCCCCGCTTTATACAGCTCGGCGGTCATCCGCGTGCCGACGGGATAGCCGCCGCACAGTCCCAGAAGCACCGCGGCCGCGGCCGCGCCCGGCAGACGGAACAGCGCGCGCATCAAAAACGAGAGCTTCCGTCCGAACGGCGCGTACAGGCCGCTGCGCACGAAAAAGGCGCACAGCGTCATAAACGGGAACAGCGACGGGATCACCGCCGCGGCGCACAGCGTCAGTCCCTGCCGGATGCCGTCGGTCATCTCCCGCGGGTACCGCAGCAGCAATACAAGCAGCACGGCGGCGACTGCCGCGCGCAAAAGCCAATCCTTCCGTTTCATATTTCCAACACCTCGCTCATATCTATGAAAGCAGAAACGGAAACTATGCAAGTACAGAGTACGAGGGAGGCGCCGTATGCGCAAAAATATCCGGCGGGATCTTTCCCGACTGCATGAAAAGCTCGACGAAACGCTGGACGGCGCAGAGCTGTCCGTCGACGCGCAGATCGAGCTGTCCGGCAACCGCGAGGCGGTCGTGGACGGATGCGTGGGCGTCCTGCAATACGAGGACACCGCGATCCGCCTGAGCACCGGCAGACGGATCGTCCGCTTCACCGGCAGCGATCTGATGATCCGCACCATGCAGCAGAATCAGGTCCTCATCACCGGGACGATCCTGTCAGTGGAATTTGTTTCCTGAACGGAGGACGGTATGCTGCTGATCCGATTGCTGCACCTTTTGACCGGCTACGTCGTGTTCACCGCCGCGGGCGGATTTCCGGAGCGGTTCGTCAACCTCTGCGCGGGGATGCGCATCCCGGTCTGGGACGTCCGGCCGTGCGGGGATTCGCTGCGCGGAAAGACCGAGATCCGCGCGTACCGGCGTCTGCGCGCCGCGGCGCGCCGTGCGGGGATGCGTCTGCGTATCGTCGAAAAACGCGGCCTGCCGTTTTTTCTGCACCGCCGCCGCGACCGATACGGTCTGCTGATCGGCGCGGGCGTCTTTCTGCTGATCCTGTTCGCGCTGTCCTCGCGCATCTGGATGATCGAGATCGAGGGGACCGATCTGCTGACCGAGGACGCCGTGCGCGCCGCGCTCGCCGAAATGCGGATCGCCGAAGGCATGGCCGTGCGGGCGCTGGACGCGTCCGACGCGGAGCGGGAGCTTGTCCGGCTGCTGCCGCGCGTGAACTGGGCCGCGCTGAACGTCGACGGCTCCGTACTGCACGTGACCGTGCGGGAAAACGAAGCGCTCGAAAGCGAAAACGACCCGCCGCCGTGCCACATCGTTGCGGCGCGGGACGGGTTTCTCAAAAAGATCGAAGCGTATGAGGGACAGCAGATCGCGCAGCCGAATACCGCCGTGCAGCAGGGAGAGCTTCTCATCAGCGGTGTCAAGGAGCATACGCGCGGCACGACGCTGCACCACGCGTCCGGCTATGCCGAGGCGCAGACAGTGCACAATCTCGCCTGCCGCCTGCCGCGGCGCGCCTATCCCGCCGCCTCCCGGAAACGGTTCCGGATCGCGCTGGAGTTTTTCGGCGTACATGTGCCGCTGGGCGATCCGCGCGCACAGGCGGGCGCGCAGTTCTTTTCGTACGCGCAGTACGCCGCCGTCGGCGGGAAACGCCTGCCGCTCTCGTATGTCGTCTACCGCAGCACGTTTTACGCCGGCGCGCACCGCCTGACCGATGCGCAGAGCCGGCTGCTGCTGCGCTCCGACTTCGGTCGGCAGGCCGCCGCGGAGCTGCGCGGCGCACAGATCCTGCGCGCCAAGGTGCGGCTGCGCGACGGCGTCTGCGCCGGGACGTTCGTTCTGCTCGAAAACATCGCGCTCGAAAAGGAAATTCCGCTGGCAGACTCTCAAGCATCCGCTGCGGACGAATGAACGCGCGCAGCCCTTTTTCTGCGGCTCCACATTCTGTTTACGCTGTTGAAGCCGTCAAACAAACGTCCGACGACAGTATTCAAATACTGTTCTTTCGTTCGTCCCGTGCCCGACAACGCCTTCGTAATCATAAAAACCATTTTTTGATTTGTCGACCGCATTTTCAGCCTTCCTTTCTGATAAACGACCGTTTTCTGTCGGCATACAGGTCGCGTTTTTTGGTTTACGACTGTATTATACACACATAAACTTTAAGAACCAAGAAGGGAAACTGTTAAGATTTCTTTAAAGCATGCACAATATATCCGTCATTCCGAGCGCGTCAGCGCGTGGGAATCCGCGCCCCCGGCAGAGCGTGCAAGAAGCCACACACAGGGAAACGGATCGCCGCGCTTCGCTCGCGATGACGCCGCCGGAGACGGCACCGTACAGGGGGCGACGGGCGGTCATGCACGTCCCCACAAAAAGCCTTTATATATCAACCCTCTGCGCTTTGCATGTGAAATCATTCTTTTTTTAGCTGCGTTGTCTTAAACAGGACAACCGTCTCTTCTTTTTTGTCCAATAGTGAAGAAGAAAATAAGTAAAGGAGAGACGGTTATGCAAAAAAACAAAGAGGCGCGCTGTCCGCAGCGGTACCTCACGCAGATCAACGCCTTTGAACGCTGGCTGACTGCGCATTATCTGCCGACGTCTGCGCAGCTTCTGTGGTACAAGATGATCG
>JAFSYP010000033.1 GCA_017449935.1 Clostridia bacterium | reverse complement strand
TGTGCGGATTGTGAAGCAAGGTTTTTCGTCAGGTTGTACAAAAAGCTCGAAGGCTTGCTGACGCAAGTCAAGAGATTTTTGTGCAGCATGACGGAATAAGATTCGAGCAAGGCGTGCATCGCGAATTGTGCGGTGTTGCCTTAAATATCAAAGAATTGCGTCGGCTTGAACCGTCTAAAAAACAATACCGTCGCAAAATAAAAAATGTTCGGCACAGGATCTCGGCATAAAGGAGGGACGGTACGGTGAACGGTAAACTTTTTGTGATCGATGCGCACTGTCATATTTATCCGGACAGGATCGCGCAGAAGGCCGAACGCGCCATCGAAAACTTCTATCATTTCAACGGGTTCGGAGACGGGACGGTCGGCATGCTTCTTCGGGAAGGAAAAAAGGCGGGCGTCGACCGGTTTATCGTCCAGTCCGTCGCGACCGCGCCGCATCAGGTTTCCAGCATCAATCGTTTCATCGCCGAAACGGTCAAAAACGGAAACGGCGTTTTTGCCGGACTCGGCACCCTGCATCCCGAGAGCGAAGACCTGAAAAGGGACGTCGACGAGATCCTCTCGCTCGGTCTGCACGGCGTAAAGCTCCATCCCGATATTCAAAACTTCAAGATCGACGATTACCGCTGTCTGAAGATCTACGAGCTGTGCGAACAGACGGGGCTGCCGATCCTGATGCATACGGGCGACAGCCGATATGACAACTCCAATCCGAACCGGCTTCTGCCGGTGCTGGAGATCTACACGGATCTGATCGTCGTCGGCGCGCATTTCGGCGGCTGGTCGATCTGGGAGGAAGCGTCAAAAAAGCTGTGCGATCTGAAAAACCTGTATGTCGACACTTCCTCGACCTTTGCCTGGCTGCAAAACGAAGACGTGAAACGGCTCGTCGACCGTTACGGGACGGACAGAGTCCTGTTCGGCACGGATTATCCGATGGCGTCGCCGTCAGAAGAACTGGGACGTTTTCTTTCGCTCGGCTATTCCGACG
Organism: Clostridia bacterium; assembly: GCA_017449935.1. Lineage (GTDB taxonomy): Bacteria > Bacillota > Clostridia > Oscillospirales > Acutalibacteraceae > UBA1425. The sequence goes on along the minus strand of JAFSYP010000033.1, from coordinate 9,430 downwards.
CCGAGAATCGTCAGATGCTCAGTGAAAACGCAAAAAAGGTATTCCGTCTCGATCCGTAATACAGACGGACCACATTTCCGAATCGCTCGCCTCGTACCCATGACGGATTTACCCGATCGCCGGAACGCTTCCGACGGTCGGTTTTCTTCTACATACAGAGCGGACGCTTTGCAGAAGCCGTGATGAACCAAAATAAAAGCGCGGCGAAGCCGAAGCCCCGCCGCATGAGATCCGTATTCTGTTTTACACGAGCGTGACGTCCCAGCCGCCGGCAAGACAGCGTGTGATCAAAACGACGTCCTGCAGAGTGACCGCATGATCGCCGTCGACGTCCGCAGCGGACTCGTCGATCTCCACATCCCAGCCTTCGGCAAGGAAGCGCCGGATCAGCACGACGTCCTTGAGGCTCAGTACGCCGTCTGCGTCGGCGTCGCCCGCAACGCGTTTTGCTGCGGTCGTGACCGTGATCGTCAGATCGCCTGTGATCTTCGTGATGCGGTAGAGCTGATCCGCTGCGCTGACGCACTTGAGATTTTTGTAGTTCCCGGTCCCGTCCGTGATTGTGACGCCCGTCAGGATAGGGCAATCACCTTTTCTGCCCGGAATTCACTGTACCGCAATAAGCGGGTAGGTGCAGCTGAAATCGAGAAATTCCTGCGTATAGTAGTTATAGGAGCGGACCTCCACGCGGTCGGGGTAGACCTCCATGAGATAGCCGCGGCCGGTTTCGTCGATCGGCTCGTTGTCGTCGCCCAGCATCGTGACGCACGGCGCCCAGATCTCTGGCGTGCCCTTGTCGCCGGGGATGGTTTCGGCGCGCATATAATAATGCATGTGCCCCACGACGACGAAAATGTTATCGCAGCGGTTCAACAGCTCGACGTAGCGGTCACGGCAGGTATCGTCCATATAGTAATACGGAAGGTGGTTGAACACGAAGATCGGCAGTCCGGTCTCGGCGGCGGCGTCGAGCTCCGCCTCGAACCAGTCAAGCTCGGCCTCGGACAGGCGTCTGCCGGAGGATTCGTCCGTCTGCGGGGCCGAAAGAAAGATCAGGTGATAGCCCTTGACGGTTTGGGAATAATAAAGCTGATCCGTTTCGCTGTCCACAAAGGTTTGCAGATACCGCAGCGTGCGCGCGGCCTTTTTATTGCGCGTTTCTATGTCGTCGCTGTCGAGATCGTGGTTGCCGACGATGGGATAATAGGGCTTGATGGGGTTCACGTGTTCCATCATGCCGTAGAAGAACAGATACTCCCCCGCCTGACCGTTCATCGTGTTGTCGCCGAGCAGCACGAGCGCGTCGATCGTATCCTTGCCTCCCTCCAGATTCTTGAAGCAGGTGGAATTCACGTCGAACCGGGTTTGGTTGTTGCCCTCGGTGTGCGCGTCCGCGATCAGTGCAAGCTCCATCTGCAGGCTCTCTCTGTCAAGCGGCTCGATGGGCTCGGGCTTCATACGCGCCGTGAACAGCACAAAATACAGGGACAATACCGCTGCCAGCGCGCGGCGGAATACGCCGAGAAACTTGGTCATAACAAAAACCTCCCGAAAACATACACGTCGATCTCGTTTTCATGATAACAGAATCCGCCGGTTTTTTCAACGGTTTTCTCGGCGCTGTTTTTCAGTCCCTTTCGGAAGGATCATTTCGTTCCGGTCAGCGCCCGTGTGCTCGTCCCGTCCGGCGTCACGGCGACCGTGCCGACCTTGGCGGATACGGTATCGCCCGCGGCGAAGCGCGGGGATCGAAGGCCGTCTCCCGCTCCATGAAACCGTTGCTTTTCGCACGGATGTGTTGTATAATAAGCGCGGGAAACGGCACGAAAGGAGTGACGGCGATGGTTTCCGAAAAGCGGGACGCGTTTGCGCCGCAGTATGAAAAAATGGACCCGGGCGAACTGTACGGGTATGAAATGATGACCGAATACCGACAGTGTCTGGACGAAGGTCTGGACGTCGGGAGGTACAAGTCACGGTTTGAGGCGGTCGAGGCGATGCCCCCCTGCGCGCAGCGGGAGGCGCTGGCAGACGAACTGTTTGAGCTGATCCGGGAGCTGCCGACGCGATCGGACTATGCGTACCGGGAACCGTCCGACCTCGAAGGGATCCTGGCGCTGCGGGACGGACAAGCGGCGAAGGCGCTGCCGGCTCCGGACGTGTCGTACGACAAGCTGGCCGGCGCATGGTACGGACGGATCGCGGGGTGTCTTTTGGGCAAAACGCTGGAAGGGATCCGCTCGCAGGAGCTGCTGACGCTGCTTCAGGGCAGCCGGAATTACCCGATGCACCGCTACGTCTGTTCCGACGACGCCACGCCGCAGATGCTGGAGACGTTTCAATTCGATCTGCGTCACCGCGTTTATGCGGACCGGATCCTGCGCGCGCCTGCCGACGACGACACCAACTACCCGGTCATGGCGCAGCAGATCATTGAAAAATACGGCAGGGATTTCACACCGGACGACGTGGCGCAGACGTGGCTGAACAGTCAGCCCAAAAGCGCATACTTCACAGCGGAGCGGACGGCGTATCTGAACGTCCTGCGCGGCATTTTCCCGCCGGAATCGGCCCTCTACAAAAACAAGTACAGAGAATACATCGGCGCGCAGATCCGCGCGGATTATTACGGCTACATCTGCCCGGGCGATCCGCAGTCAGCGGCGGCGATGGCATTCCGCGACGCGTCGGTCTCGCACGTCAAAAACGGCGTCTACGGCGCGATGTATGTTGCGGCGATGCTGGCGGCTGCCGCGACAGCAGACGACGCGGAACAGGTCGTGCGTCAGGGGCTATCCCAGATCCCCCGCACCAGCCGCCTTTACGCGTGCCTGCAGCAGGCGCTGCGGGACTGGGAGCAGGGCATAGACCGATCGCAGCAGATCGAACGGCTGCACGCGCAGTTTGACGAACACACCGGCTACGGCTGGTGTCACGTGATCTCCAATGCGCTGATCGTCACGCTGTCGCTGCTGTACGGTGCAGGCGACTTTTCCGCGTCCGTGTGTCTGGCGGTACAGTCGGCGTTCGACACGGACTGCAACGGCGCGACGGTCGGCTCCGTTGTCGGTATGCTCCGCGGCGCGTCGGCGATCCCCGACGAATGGAAAGCGCCGCTGGGCGGCACGCTGGACACAGAGCTTGTGCGCGTCGGCGCCGTTCCGATCGAAACGCTGATCGAAACCACGCGCCGGCATATCCGCAGCCGCGAAAAGTAAACGCTGCGGGCAGCGGCACATTCCGAAAAAAACATGACAGATCATTTCAGCGGAGGCAACAGGATGGATTTCGGTTTAAAAGATCGTGTCGCCGTCATCACGGGCGCAAACAACCCGCAGGGAATCGGCGCGGCGACGGCGCTGGCTTTTGCCCGCGAGGGCGCAAAAGTTGTTCTGACGTATAAAAAAGTGCCGCGCGGTTTTGACGAGAGCAAGACGGACAAAAACGGCGTCGACCGCTATTACAAAGCGAACGCGGGGAACGCTTCGGCGGCGGAAGCAAAGCTCCGTGCGCTGGGCGCGCAGTATCTGGCGCTGGAAAAGGATATTTCGGACGAAGCGCAGGTCAAGGAGATTTTTGACGCCGCGATCGAACGGTTCGGCAAGGTTGATATCCTCGTCAACAACGCTGCGGCGGATGACGAAAGCGGGCATGACACCGTAGAGACCGTCACACGCGCAGTCATCGACGACACCTTTGCCGTGAACGTCAGAGGCAGTCTGCTGATGAGCGGAGAATTCGTGCGGCGCCGCGGGGATTTCGGCAGAGTGATCTTTCTTTCCACGGACGCTTCGCAGGCGTTTGCGGGACAGATCACCTACGGGGCAAGCAAGGCGGCGCTGGAGGCGTTGACGCGCAGCACGGCTTTGGAAGTCGGGAAATACGGCATAACGGTGAATTGCGTGGCGCCCGGCCCGACGCAGACGGGATGGATCGACGAAGAGCTGGAACGGCTCGTCGTGCCGCAGATCCCGCTGGGGAAACTGATCCGGCCCGAAGATATCGCGAACACGATCCTCTTTCTGGCGAGCGAACAGGCCGGGATGATCACGGGACAAGTGATCAAGGTATCGGGCGGTCACGCCCTGTAAACAAGAAAGAACGCCGACAAATACAACGAAGCGGAGGCGAGGCGGCGGTTTGCCGCGAAAAATGAAACTGGAAAGAAGAGCAAACTCATTGTCCCTGGATTCCGGCGGCGTGCTGTATCCTTACATCGCCACAAGATCCTGGGCGCAGGGGTTCCGGATGGAAGCCCGTCTGGACGAACAGGTCGATTATCCGACGCTGCTACAGGCGGTCGACCGTGTCCGACAGCGGCTGCCGTACCATTTTGTCACGCTGGCCAAGAGCTTTTTGCAGTACCGGCTGTGCGCATTTGAAAAGCCGGCGGACGCGCTCGTGCAGCAGACGGATCAATTGTGCGAGATGTTCTCGATCAAAGACACGTCGCAGCCCGTGGTGCGGATCACCTATTGGGAGGACTGCATCGGTTTTGAGCTGTTTCACGCTGTGACAGACGGATACGGCGCATCCGTTATATTAAAAAACGTGCTGGCGGAGTATTACCGCGTGAAGGGCGAGAGCATCCCGGAAGGAGACGGCGTCTTCGCGCCGGATTCAAAGCTGCAGGTCTGCGAGGTCCGGGACAGCTTTGTGGACGTTTTTCTCCGGCACAACGGCAAAAGCAGCAGCCGCAAAGAGGACAAGGCGTACCAGTACAACCGCGGCGAAGCGACAAGCCCGCTGCGTCTGACGACATTCGAGCTTCCGATCGACGAAGTCAAAAAGAAAGCGGCGGAACACCACGCTAGCGTCACGCAGTACCTGACCGCGATCTATACGCAGGCGCTGTGCGGCTGCGCCGAGCTCGAACAGAGCACCAAGCCCGTGAAGGTGGAGATCCCGCTGAATATGCGCAGCCGGTTCCTTTCGCAGACGCTGAGAAACTTTTCTCTGTATTTTATGACCTCGGCGCCGCCTGACTCCGCGCACAAAGGATTCGCCGAGCTGCTGCAGAACATGCAGTGCCAATTTCAGGGCGGAACAGAGCTGCAGAAACTGGTGAACGACGTCAAAGCAAACGTCGGACAAGCCAATACGCCTGTATTCCGGTACTTGCCGCGCGTAGCCAAGCATTGGGTACTGAAGGCGGGCGCCGCTATGTACGGCGAGCGTCTGCAAACCAGCCCGTTTTCCAATCTCGGCGTCGTCAGGATGCCGCAGGCTCTGCAGCAACACGTCCTGAACTTCGGCTTCCTGATCGGCCAGACGCGCGTGAATACCGTGTACGCCGCCGCGGTAACGTTCAAGGACACGCTGTATCTGGACATTACGTCCGTTGTCGCGGAAGACCGCGCGGAAACGCTTTTGGAAAAGGCCATGTGCGAGCAAAAGATCGCCTACGTCCGCCTGCCGGAGCGCAGGAACAAAGAGTGAACCGCACCCGCGGTCTGCCGAACACCTCGTCAAACAGATCGGCGCAAAGAGCAAATCACGTCTCTTTGCGCCGTTTTTTCATTTTCATAAAACATTTCAAGCGTATATTTGTTGTTTTCCCGACTCTGCACGTAAAACTGCTGTGCGCCGTCATTTTACGCCGAGCAGTTTCCGCTTCCGACAGCGACGCCCCCGACAAAGAGCGGCCGGATACGATCTGCTTACCTGCCGTACACGAAAACGCCTGCCGCGCCCGCAAGACAGATCAGCAGGATCGGCGATATGCCGTTCTTCACGATCTTTCTCGATCCGAAATACACCGCGCCGAGCGCAGCCGTCATGAGGATCGTGGCACGGTCGACCGAGACACCCCAAACGCTGCCGATACAGTTCGTCAGGATCATAAAGACGCCCGTGGCGAGGATAACGCCGACGACGCACGCTTTCATCGAGCCGAGCGCGAATCGGAACACGCTGTTTTTTGTCAGATCCTTCAAAAGGACGGTCAGCAGGATGACGATCAGGAAGGCCGGCAGGACGACCGCGAGCGTCGCGATGACGGCGCCGGGGACGCCCGCCTGCGCGGAGCCGATATACGTCGCCATATTGACGATGATCGAGCCGGGCGTGCTTTCGCTCACCGCGATCATATCGGACAGTTTTTCCTCCGTCAGCCAGCCGTAAGAGAGCACGACCTCGCGGATGAGCGGGATCGCCGCATAAGCGCCGCCGAACGAGAACAGACCGATCCTGAGAAAGCCGAATAACAGTTCGAGACAGATCATTTTTCCGCCCCCTTCTCCGTCTGCCATTTAACGAGGCAAACGATCAGGCCGACGGCGGCTGCCATGAGCATCAAAACGATCGTGGAGATATGCAGAGAAAAGAGATCGATCAGCAGCATCGCGGCGAACGCACAAAGCAGGATGCCGATCGACGCCGGTTTCTTCGGCGTTTTTTTGAGCATTCGGAACGCGGCGTCGACGATCAGGATGCCGACGGCGATGCGAATACCGCGAAACGCGCTTGCAACCCACGTGATCTCCAGAAAGCGGTCAAAGAAAAAGGAGATCAGAAGCAGGATGCAGAAGGACGGGAAGATCACGCCGAGCGTCGCGGCGGCTGCGCCCGGAAGCCCCTTTTTTTTGAGGCCGACATACGTCGCGCAGTTGACGGCGATCGGGCCGGGCGTCGACTCGGCGATGACGGTGACGTCCGTCATCTCGTCGTGCGAGATCCATTCCTTTCTGTCCACGCAGATGCGCTCGATCAGCGGGATCATGGCGTACCCGCCGCCGAACGTGAACAGTCCGATCTTCACAAAAGACCAAAACAGATCCAACAGCAAACCCATGCTTTTGCTCCTTCCTCAATCTATAAACACAGTTTATCATATTTTGTCAGGTATTACAATATTTTTGTTGAAACAGCGGCTGAGCTGTGCTACAATACAAGTGTGATATTTTCCGATCTTCCGCAGCTGTGTGCCGCCGGCATATGCGACGGAAGACGACGCCGAAAAAACGGAGAGCGATCTTCCCGGCGTAAGGGTATCGCCGGAAACAGCGGTACCTTCCGTGTTTGAAAAGGAGAATGTATCATGAAAAAAACTCTCGCCATTCTTCTCGCGCTGTTCATGCTCGTATCCTTTGCATCGTGCGGCTCCAAGACCGCGACTGACACGCCGGCGCAGACTTCCGCGCAGGGCATCATGCCGACGCCGGAAAATCCGGTCATCCGCCTTTCCACGACGACGTCCGTCAACGATTCCGGTCTGCTGCCGTATCTGCTGCCCGTGTTCGAGGCGAAGACCGGCTATACGGTCGAGGTGCAGTCCGCCGGAACGGGCGCCGCGATCCAGAAGGCCGAGGACGGCAACGCCGATCTGATCCTCGTGCACGCGAAAGCGTCTGAGGAGGAGTTCATCGAAAAGGGCTTCGGCGTGGAGCGTCTTCCCTTTATGTACAACTATTTTGTGGTCGTCGGTCCCAAGGACGATCCGGCCGGCATCAAGGACAGCGCGGACGCGGCGACGGCGTTCGGCAAGATCCGCGACACGCAGAACAAGTTCGTTTCCCGCGGCGATGAAAGCGGCACGCACAAGGCGGAGCTGAAGATCTGGGGCGACAACGCGCCGGACGCGGCTTCGGATGCGTGGTACGTCAGCGCCGGTCAGGGTATGGGCGCGTGCCTGTCGATGGCGTCCGAACAGCAGGCGTACTGCCTGACGGACAAGGCGACGTTCCTGTCGATGCAGGCGGAGCTGGATCTCGACATCCTGCTCGAGCAGGGCGAGGATATGAAAAATACGTACTCTCTGATCGCCGTCAATCCCGAAAAGATCGACGGTCTGAATACCGAAGGCGCCAACGCGCTGATCGACTGGATGCTCGGCGACGAAGCAAGCGCGCTGATCGCGGAGTACGGCGTGGTGGAGTACGGCACAGCGCTGTTCTATCTGCTGGACAAATAAGCGCATGGACAGCTTCAAGCAGGCGTTCGATCTGCTGTTCTCTCTGGATAAAGAACTGTTCCAGATCCTCGGCGTGACGCTGCGGATGTCGTTTTTCAGCACGTCGATCTCCTGTCTTATCGGTCTGCCGCTCGGCGCGCTGATTGGCACGAAATGGTTTCGGGGAAAGTCGTTCCTCAAAAAACTGATCCACACATGGATGGGCTTGCCGCCGGTGGTGGCAGGCCTGATTGTGTATATGCTTTTTACGCATTACGGCCCGTTCGGCAGGCTCCGTCTGCTGTTCACGGTCACAGCGATGGTCGTGGCGCAGTGCGTGCTGATTGCGCCGCTCGTAACGGGACTGACGGCGTCGTTTGTCGAAACCGCATCCCGCCCGATCATCGAGACGGCGCGCGGGCTCGGCCTGTCCAACGCGCGCATCGTTCGGCTGTGTCTGTCCGAGGGCAGAACTTCGCTGCTGTCCGTGGTTCTGAACGCGTTCGGTCGTTCGATCGCGGAAGTCGGCGCGGTCAGCATCGTCGGCGGCAACATCCAGTGGAAAACGCGCGTGATGACGACGGCGATCATGCTTGAAACGAACAAGGGCAAGTTTTCGTTCGCGCTCGCGCTGGGGATCGTGCTGCTGATCCTTGCCTTTCTCGTCAATGCCGCGGCGTCCTGGATCGTGAAGGAGAAAAGCGATGATTGAACTGCGTAACGTCAAAAAGATCTACAAAGACCGGACGGTGCTCGACGTCCCAGCGCTTTGCATACAAGACGGCGGATCTGTCGCGCTGGCCGGCGCCAACGGCAGCGGAAAAACGACGCTGCTGCGCATTCTGGCGCGCGTGCTGCGCGCAGACAGCGGCACGATCACCGCGCCGGACGACGTGCTGTATCTCCCACAGCGTCCGTACGCCTTTCGCGGGAGCGTACTCGACAACGTCCTGATCGGCGCAAAGGATCGACGGGAACAGGCGCTGGCACTGATCGGAAATATGGAGCTTTCCGCGCTCGCCGACAAGCAGGCGCAGTCCCTGTCCGGCGGCGAAATGCAGAAGATGGCGCTGTGCCGGCTGCTGATCCGCCCGTGCGCGCTGCTGCTTTTAGACGAGCCGACCGCCGCGCTCGACACAGAGGGAACGGAACTGGTGTGCCGAGCGCTGGCGCAGTATAAGGCGAGGACGGACTGCACTGTCGTGTTCAGCACACACACGCCGCAGCTTACCGAAAAGGCGGCCGACCGTCTCATCCAACTGCGCGACGGAAGGATCGAAACGGATCACGGCGTTTGGCCGGTCAAAGAATAGGATAAAAAGCAGAAAACCGATAATCCGAAAGGATCGTCGGTTTTTTTCTCTTCACGGAAAGTTGGGGGATAGAGCATATCTTCCCTGATTGTCATTGTTATGAAAACTCCACGCGGGATGGGATAACAGAAAGGGAATAAATAACCAAGCCGGTAAGAACCAGCCATAAAGTATCAGGTATATATAATTAAGCAGGCAAAGGCATCTGCCAACCTAACTCGCCAAG
>JAFSYP010000032.1 GCA_017449935.1 Clostridia bacterium | reverse complement strand
GGTGGCGTTACGCATCTCCGCTCTGGCGCGGACGCAGGCAATCAATTCTTCCGATTCGGTCGGAAAGCCGTCCCTGTCGCGTCCAAAGCGGAGACGCAGTATCTGGATGGGCGTATTCAGATCTCCGATACTCATACGACCCAGTCCTTTCCCATATCGAGCAGTGTATTTACCGTTTTCCAAACGTTCCGACCCGCCTCGACGCCGTCCCCGAAGAAGCCCGCCGTACTGCCGTCGCGTGATTCGTAAAAGTGCGATGCGAGCAGCAGAACGGCCTGCCGGGTTGACGCGGACATGGCGTGCACGTCGTAGTATTCCGGTTCGCGGTGCTGATACGATTCGGCATAGTCGATCGCCGCTGTCAGGTAGCCGCGCAGCAGCAGATCGTCCTCATCGTGCTCCAGCACCAGATTGCTCTTGAGATCATGCAGCAGATTATGCATCCGGATCACCGTCCGGCTCCATCAGCCCGGCGTCCTTGAGATTGGTCAGCAGAAGATTGAATTCGTCCCGCAGCGCCGCCACGGTCGTAGCATGCGACTGCGACTGGTTTTCGCACGGCTGCATCAGGAACGGTGAAGGTGCGGCTCCGTTGTTCTGCGGTTCCTCGATCACTGTCGGAACAGGCATAAGCCCTTCGACAACGGTGTCTTCGCCGATGATCAGCTTGCCGTTGACGATCAGTTCGCCGTCGATGACCGTGCGGCTGCCGCCCTGTTCTCCGTGGTTTTGTGTGTTGTACATACTGTCACCTCCGAAAAGGGGCAGTACAGCATCACGCCATACTGCCCGAAGTCACGATCACGCCTTCTGCTGCAAGACCTGCACAGCTTCCGGCAGGATCAGTTTGCCGTCCACGCGCTCCGTAGCGAGGAAGCCGACCTGTCCGGTTGCGGCAAACAGCTCGTTGAGCCTCTTGAACGAACGACCCTGTCTGTCGGCAATCCAGTAGTAGGAAAACTCGCCGAACGCGATGGTCTTGGCGCCCGCAGCGGGAGAAGGCATATATGCCGACGTGCGCACGGGCTTGCCGAGAATGAGGTCGGTCTCGCCGGCACGCAGACCCGGCTGCCACAGATACTGGCCGGTGCTGTCCTTGAGCTTGCGGACAGCCTTGACCGTCGCGTCGTTCATGACCCATACGGCGCCCTTGCGGTACGGCGTGCGCAGCGCGTAGTACAGGTCGATCAGATCGTCTCCGGTGATCGCCGTCGCGCTGTTTGCCGTAGCGCCGAGCTGTGCGCCGCCTGCGTCCGCGAGAATGCCGAGCGGCTTGCCGACGCCGTCGCCGAGGAAGAACGCCTCTTCCTCTTTGGTGCCGATACGGCGGGCAAACTCACGCGTGATGTAGCTTTCCAGATCGAACACGCTGTCGTTGAGCAGCTCTTCGGAAACTTTGATCATGGTGCCGAGCTTGTGCGCGCCGATGGTCAGCTGCGCGAAGGTGTCGTCGCTCTCCGGGTAGATGCCCTCTTCGTCGATCCACGACGCGGTGCCGTGCGATGCGACGACGGGAATCTTGCGGTCGCCGGATTCGGAACGGATGATGTTCGCAAGCTGGCGGAACATATTCTCCTCCTGCAGCGCGTCGATCAGCGTGCCTTCGTACTCGTCCGGGACGAGATAGCCGCCCTCGGAGTCGTCGCCGATCTGCAGCGCGTTCAGCACGCCGGGCAG
>JAFSYP010000031.1 GCA_017449935.1 Clostridia bacterium | reverse complement strand
GCCCTGCAGCTGGCCGGACACGGTCAGGTACGCGGGCTTGCCGAAGAAGTCGGCGGTATAGTCGACCTTGCCGTCCTCGGTGCGCGGCAGATCGTCGGGATCGAGCGCCGTCACGCGGAACATTTCGCCGGCGCCCTCGCAGTCGCTGCAGGTGATGAGCGGCGTGTGCGCATAGATGAAGCCGCGCTCGTTGAAAAATTTATGCAGCGCGAACGCCGCGGCCGAGCGCACGCGGAACGCAGCGTTGAGCGTGTTGGCGCGCGGGCGCAGATGACCGATCGTGCGCAGGTATTCGAGCGTATGGCGCTTTTTCTGCAGCGGATAATCCGGCGTGGACGCCCCCTCGACCTGTACGGAATCGGCGTTGATCTCGAACGGCTGCTTCGCGTCGGGCGTCAGGATCACCTTGCCCGTCACGTTGACCGCCGCGCTGACGTTCAGCTTGACCGCCTCGGCGTAGTTGTCGAGCTTCTCACGCTCCAAAATGATCTGCACGCCCTTGAAGGCGCTGCCGTCGTTGAGCTCCATGAAGCCGATGCTTTTGCTGTCGCGCACGGTGCGGACCCAGCCGCTGACGGCGACCGTTTTGTCGGCGAAGGCTTCGGGCGAACGGATGATTTCGGCAATCTCTGTACGTTGCGTCATGATCGTTTCCTCTTTTTCTTCAAAAATCACGAACCATTATACTCCATCTTTTTCTCAAGGTCAATAGACGGAATGCGGCGCCGCGGCGAAAAAAGACGCGAAAGACGCAAAAAATTAAAAAAATCTTAAAAATTGTAAAGATTTTTGCTTGACAAATCCGTAAAAAAGAATTAGAATAACATAGATGATGTGTGATAGTTCCGATTGTTATACATTATTTGGACGTCACCGCTTTTATATACAGCTTTCAATATACATTCGCATGTGCTTTGCGTCAGCACTCTTGATATAGAGTTTCTGATTCTATGCCCTATCGGCAGAGTTCATCGGATTATGAAAACCGACCCGCGGGTCGGCATACTGTGTTTCGGAGCGGTGATATCCCGACGGTACTTCCCCCGTACCGTCTCGTTTCCCGTTCTTTTATTTTTCCCAAAAAACATAGGAGGTGTACACAGCTTTGAACAATCCGATCGTGATTGTGATCGTGGTGGCCGCGGCAGTGATCTTCGGCGTTGTGGGCTTCGTGCTGGGTATGATGTACCGCAAGAAGACCTCGGAAGCCAAGATCGGTTCTGCCGAAGAGCAGGCGAAGCGGATCGTTTCCGAAGCGATCTCGCAGGCCGAATCCAAAAAGAAAGAGGCCATTCTCGAAGCCAAGGATGAGATCCACAAGCAGCGCACGGAGACCGAGCGCGAGCTGCGCGAGCGCCGCACCGAGGTGCAGCGGCAGGAGCGCCGCATCATCCAGAAGGAAGAAAGTCTGGACAAGAAGACCGAGAACCTTGAAAAGAAAGAAGAAACCCTCAACCGCAAGATCAAAGAGGCGGAAGACAAGCTGATGGACGTGGAGAATCTCAAGCGCGAGCAGTTTGACAAGCTCGAGCGCATCTCCGGCTTCACCAAGGAGCAGGCAAAGGATCTGCTGCTGCATTCGCTCGAATCCGAGCTGACGCACGAAAAGGCCGTCCGCATCATGGAATTCACACAGAAGACCAAGGACGAGGCCGATTCGCTTGCACGTGAGATCGTCGCCACAGCCATCCAGCGCTGCGCGGCAGATCACGCGTCCGAGGCGACCGTTTCCGTCGTCACGCTGCCCAACGATGAAATGAAGGGACGCATCATCGGCCGCGAGGGACGCAACATCCGCACCCTTGAGACGATCACGGGCGTCGATCTGATCATCGACGACACGCCCGAGACCATCACCGTTTCGAGTTTCGATCCGGTCCGCCGCGAGATCGCGCGTCTGACGCTCGAAAAGCTGATCTCCGACGGCCGCATCCATCCGGCGCGCATCGAGGACATGTACGAAAAGGCGAAGCGCGAGGTGGAGCAGACCATCAAGCAGACCGGCGAACGCGCGCTGATCGACGCGGGCGTCGCGGGCATCCATCCGGAGCTGGTGAAGCTGCTGGGCAAGCTGAAGTACCGCACGAGCTTCGGGCAGAACGTGCTGAACCATTCTCTTGAGGTGTCCTATCTTGCCGGCCTGATGGCCGCGGAGCTGGGCGCCGACGTCAAGACCGCCAAGCGTGCGGGCCTGCTGCACGACATCGGCAAGGCGCTTGACCATGAAATGGACGGCAGCCATATCGAGCTGGGCGTCGAGTGGGCGAAGAAATACAAGGAGAACGAGGCCGTCGTGCACGCCATCCATGCGCACCACGGCGACGTCGAGGCAAAGACCATTGTCGCCTGTCTTGTGCAGGCAGCCGACGCCATCTCCGCTGCAAGGCCGGGCGCGCGCCGCGAAAACGTGCAGAACTACATCAAGCGTCTGGAGAAGCTCGAAGAGATCGCCACGTCCTTCAACGGCGTGGAGCGTTCTTTCGCGATCCAGGCCGGCCGCGAGGTGCGCATCATGGTCAAGCCCGAGGTCATTTCCGACGACCGCATGACGCTGCTGGCGCGCGAGGTCGCGCAGAAGATCGAGCAGGAGCTGGAGTATCCCGGTCAGATCAAGGTCAATCTCATCCGCGAAAGCCGTGCCGTCGGGTACGCGAAATAAACCAACCAACAAACATACAGGGGCTGTCCGTCGGACAGTCCCTGTTTTCGGAAAGGATAGTCTATGCGTATTCTCATGATCGGCGACGTCGTCGGCACGCCTGGCTGCCGGTTCCTGCGCCGCCATCTGCCCGCGCTTAAAAAGCTCAAGGGCGTCGATCTGTGCATCGCCAACGGGGAAAATTCCGCCGCCGGCAACGGGATCGTGCCCGCGTCCGCGCAGTATCTGTTCGACAGCGGCGTCGACTTCATCACGACCGGCAACCACGCGTTCCGCAGGCAGGAGGTCTATACGTTCCTCGACGAGCGCACGGACGTCGTCCGGCCCGCCAACTACTTTCCGGGCAATCCCGGCACGGGGCTGGGCGTGATCGACATGGGACGCGTGCAGGTCGCGGTGCTCAATCTCAGCGGCAACGCGTTCCTTGCGGACGGTGCGGAGAACGTCTTTCTGTGCGCGGAGCGGATTCTGCCGCAGCTTCGGAAATACCGGATCGTCGTCGTCGATCTGCACGCCGAGTCCACGGGCGAAAAACGCGCGGTCGGCTTCTTCCTCGACGGCAAAGTCTCCGTCGTCGCCGGCACGCATACGCATGTGCAGACGGCGGACGATCAGGTGCTGCCCGGCGGAACGGGCTACATCACCGATCTGGGCATGACCGGTCCGAAGCAGTCCGTGCTCGGCGTCGCGCCGGAGATCATCATCGGCAAGATGCGCACCGGGATGCCTGCGCGGTTCGACGTGCCGGACGTCGACGACTGTATCCTGTGCGGGTGCATTTTCGACGTGGACGAAAAAACCGGCAGGACCGTCTCGACGGAGCGGATCTGCATAGAATAAACGCAAAAAAACGTCAATCCGAGCGCGTCAGCGCGTGGGAATCCGTACCCCCGAAAGCGCATAAATGCAACGACACAAAAGGGGAACGGATCGACGCTTTTTTCGGCGTCTGACCATTCCGCATTAATCCGTGATGACGCAAGAAAGCGGGAGCCGCAAAAACTGCAGCCCCCGCGCTTTTTCTCTTTCGCATCAAACGGTCCGGAAACGATCGCGCTCTGCTCAATAAAAATGAAAACTTGACGTGACGGGAATCTGTTTCAACAGTACAAACCCGCCTGACCGGCCGCCGCCGTTTTCACGGATGAAGCGGCTCAGGACCTCATGCAGATACAGCTCTTCATCGCCCGCTTTATAAAGCGCGCGGCGGATTTTTTGTTCTTCCCGGAACTCATAATGGGAATCGTTGGCGTCTTCATAGTCGAGAGAAAACGTATCAAACGTGCCGTTCTCACGGAAAGACACCGACAAAAACCAGTACCTTTCCGGTTCCAGCTGCACGGTCATTTGCCACCTTTTGCCTGAGACGTCATGCCATATGTCGACCTTGCAGGATTGCGATCCGCTGCTGTCGGGCACAGCGGACGTCCCGCTCTCCGCGAGCTGCGTCAGGTATTCCAGCGAATAGCGGACTTTCTGCCTCGGAATGCTTTCCGCGCCGTCGTTTTGCTGGTTGAACAGAGTATCCCGGATCATTCTGACACATCCTTTGTACAGTTTATTGCGCTTCCAACGCCGCGCGGAGCGTATCAAGATTTTCGCTCATGATCGCAAGATACGACGCGCCGTCGTACACGTCCAGCGCCGTCACGGACTGCAGCGAGTTCATCGTCAGGATCTGCTGATCCTTTGTGCTCGTGTTCTCGATGACCGTCCGCGCGATCGAGCCGTCGGCGCTTTCGATCTGCAGGACGCTGTGCAGTCCCAGTTCGTCCACCTTCTTCGCCAGGAAGGAGATTGTCTGGAAGCTCGCTTCCGTTTCCGCCGAGCAGCCGACGAATGCCGCGTAGTACGTCAGGCCGTAATCGTCTGCCATGTAGCGGAAGGGGAATCTGTCCGCGACCAGCAGCGTCTTGACGCGCGCGCCGTTCACGGCTTGCGTGTACTGTGCGTCGAGCGCGCCGAGCTTTTCAATATACGCGTCGGCGTTCGTCTTGTACAGCGCGGCGTTGTCCGGATCGGCCTCGCCCATTTTCTCCGCGAGGACGCCGCAAAGCGTCTGCGCGCTGCGCAGGGACAGCCAGACGTGTTCGTCGTATTCGATCTCCTCTTCTTCGCCCTCTTCGCCTTCTTCTTCCTCAGCCTGCATACCGTCGACGACCTCTTCCTCCTTCACCGTGTCGCCGAGCGATTGCATCAGATTGACGGTGATCTGATCGGGGTTCTGCGTGTTCGCCAGCGCGTCGTCCGTCCAGCTGTCGGACTCGCCGCCCACAAAGACGAACAGATCGCACGAGCTCACGCGCATCAGATCCTTCGCGGTGGGCTGGTAGGAGTGCAGATCCACGCCGCTGTCCAGCAGCATGGTCAATTCAATGTCGTCCAGCCTCTCGCCGGCGATCTGACGCACCCAGTCGTAGATCGGAAAGATCGTCGTCACGATCCGGAGCTTGCCGCCCTGGTTGTACCGAAGGGAAGCGCTTGAAAAATCGACAAGAACTTTTTCCTCGTTCTCCGCGCCGCGGTTTGCGTATACGGCGGCAAAGGTTATGTCGGCGTCCTTTGCAACGGCAAAGAAAAAGTTGATCTGCATACTGAATTCGTCGTCGGTTTTGTCTTCATTCATCAAAAGCCCGACGCGCGGTTCCGAAACAAACTCTTTCTTGCCGGAATACAGGACCATGTCGATTGCGCATGACGCTGTTTGCGTGGCGGCGTTGTAATCGGTAAAAGACTGCGCCTCGCCTTCTTTGCAGCAGAGAACCGATACTTTTACGCCGGCCAGCTCGCCGTCGTCGTGCTCAGGATCAAACTCCGCTTTAATAATTTGGAACGACATGCCGTTGAGCACAAATGTCTCGCCGATCTTACAGTCGCAGGCAGGCGTGCTGCTGCCCTTGCCGCAGCCGGAAAGCAGGCCGAACAGCAGGCAGAAGATCAGGGCAAGGGATAAAACGGCGCTTATATTTTTTTTCATGGTTCAAAACCTCCGAATAGTTGTTTTTTGGGATAATGGGGACAGGCGCGCGCTCAATTCAGCAGTCTGACTTTCCACAGGGCGGGCGCCGGCCGCACGGAAAAACGGATCGAACGCCGCGCCCGGCAGACAAATCGGCGCAGGACGCCCGACAGACAGACCGCGCAGGCGGCCAGGCTGATCGTGCGCAGCAGATCCTGCGCGACGGCGATCCGCGCGCAGACGCGGCAGCCTTTGCCGGAGCAGTCGTGGTGCGCCTCCCGGGCCGGTTCAAAGACGGAGAACAGTCCGGCCAGCACCAAAAGACCGACCAGAAACCATGCGGCTGTACGGCGGGATCGGGACACGTCCGGCTGCCTCCTCTCGAATTTGCGAATCATTCGCAAATCAGTATACCATCCGGACGGGGGAATGTCAAGCAAAAACTGCGGGCAGCGCCGCACACCCTGATTTTGCGGTGCAGCCGGCATTCTTTTTTTGCGCCTTTCCTTGACAGGTCAGGGGAACTTTGCTACAATGGAATGCGTAAAAAAATCAGAAAACGGAGGGATTATTTTGCGTAAATCGGACATCGGTTTGATCGGTCTTGCCGTCATGGGCGAAAACCTGGTCATGAACATGGAGAGCAAGGGCTTTTCCGTCAGCGTGTATAACCGCACGGCGGACAAGGTGACGCGCTTCATCGAAGGCCGCGCCAAGGGTAAGAACATCGTCGGCACATATTCTCTGGAGGAACTGGTCGCCTCGCTCGAAAAGCCGCGCAAGGTGATGATGATGATCAAAGCGGGACAGGCCGTGGACGATATGATCGACCGCCTGCTGCCGCTGCTGGAGGACGGCGACGTCATCATCGACGGCGGCAATTCGCATTTCCCGGACACCGCGCGCCGCACGGCGTATGTGGAGAGTCAGGGCAAGCTGTACATCGGCACGGGCGTTTCCGGCGGCGAGGAAGGCGCGCTGAAGGGTCCGAGTCTGATGCCGGGCGGTTCTCCCGCCGCGTGGGAAGCGGTGAAGCCGATCTTCCAGAGCATCTGCGCGCACGTCGAGGACGGTTCGCCCTGCTGCGACTGGGTCGGCGAGAACGGCGCGGGACATTTCGTCAAGATGGTGCATAACGGCATCGAGTACGGCGATATGCAGCTGATCTGTGAAGCGTACCAGCTCATGCGCGATCTGCTGGGCATGGACGCGGACGAGATGCATGAGGTATTTGCCCGCTGGAACACGGGCAAGCTCGACAGCTATCTGATCGAGATCACGCGGGACATCCTCGCGTATAAGGATACGGACGGCGCGCCGATCGTGGAAAAGATCCTCGACACCGCCGGCCAGAAGGGCACCGGCAAATGGACGGGCATCGCCGCGCTCGACGAGGGCGTGCCGCTGACGCTGATCGGCGAGGCCGTGTTCGCACGCTGCCTGAGCGCGATGAAGGCGGAGCGCGTCGCGGCGTCCGAGGTGCTGACCGGTCCGAAGCCGGCTTTTGCGGGCGACAAGGCGCAGCTGCTCGCCGATCTGGAGAACGCGCTGTACGCGGCGAAGATCGTCTCCTACGCGCAGGGCTACACGCTCATGCGCGACGCGGCGAAGACCTACGGCTGGAACCTGAACTACGGCGGCATCGCGCTGATGTGGCGCGGCGGCTGCATCATTCGCAGCGCGTTCCTCGGCAAGATCAAGGAAGCGTTCGACCGCGATCCGGCGCTGACGAATCTGCTGCTCGATCCGTATTTCAAGTCCGTGATGGACGAAGCGCAGGCCGGTTGGCGGCGCGTGTGCGCGGCGGCGATCACGAACGGCGTGCCGGCGCCCGCGATGACGGCGGCGCTGGGCTACTACGACGGTTACCGCACCGCGCGTCTGCCCGCAAATCTTTTGCAGGCGCAGCGCGACTATTTCGGCGCGCACACCTATGAGCGCATCGACGCGCCGCGCGGACAGTTTTTCCATACCAACTGGACAGGCGAGGGCGGCGACACCGCCGCGAGCCAGTACACGGTTTGAGGTGACGATATGAAATTGCGTGAACAGTATCAATGGGCGCTGGTCGTGCCGACCAGCATGGGCGTGCGCATCTGCCCGCACGCCGGACAGCCTGTGGCTTCGTCGAATCTTTTTGAGATGCAGGCCACGAGCGCGGAGACGAACGTGGCGAGCATTTCGTCCTTCCTCGGCCTTCCGGTCAAGGTGCTGACGACCTTCGTCAAGGGCAGCCCCGTCGCCGATTTCATCAAGCGCGATCTGCGCGCGCGCGGCATGGCCTATGAGGGACGGGAGGTCCCGCAGGGCGGCCCGTGGGGCTATCGTCACCAGTTCAATATCGCCGACAGCGGTTACGGCTCGCGCGGGCCGCGCGTGCAGAACGACCGCGCCGGCGAGGTCGGCCGCACGCTGTCGATCGACGACTTCGATTTAAAGCGCATCTTCGGCGAGGAAGGCGTGGCGGTGCTGCACCTGTCCGGCCTGATCGGGGCGCTTTCTCCCGAAACGGGACGCTTTTGTCTGGAGCTGGCGCGCGCCGCGAAGGCGTACGGCACGCTGATTTCGTTCGATCTCAATTACCGCGCGACGTTCTGGAAGGACCGCGAGGAGGAGCTGCGCGCGATCTTCACCGAGATCGCTTCGCTCTCCGACATCCTGGTCGGCAACGAGGAGGACTTCCAGCTCTGTCTCGGCATCCAGGGCCCCGAAGCGGGCGGCAAGGATCTGGCGGGCAAGATCGACGGCTTCAAGGGCATGATCGAGCGCGTCCGCGCCGCATTCCCGAACGCGTCCGTCTTTGCGACGACGCTGCGGCAGGTCGTGCACGCCAACGAGCATCTGTGGGGCGCGATCCTGTTTGCGGACGGGCAGTGGCATATCGCCGAGCCGCGTCCGATTCACGTGCTCGACCGCATCGGCGGCGGCGACGGCTTTGTCGGCGGCCTGCTGTACGCGGTGCTGCGCGGCTGGGAAGCGGAAAAATGGCTGCAGTTCGGCTGGGCGAGCGGCGCGCTGGCGACGACGTTCCTGACCGACTACGCGCAGCCGGCGGATGAGGATATGGTCTGGAGCGTCTGGAGCGGCAACGCCCGCGTCAAGCGCTGAGGAGGATTTCCGATGAATAGGATAAAGAGGACGGTAAGCCTGCTGCTTTGCGCGCTGCTGCTGTGCGGCTCGGTCGGCTTCGGCGCGTCCGCGCTCGAAGCGGACGACGCGTGGCAGCGGTATTGGCAGACCTATTCTGCCGACGGCGTCGGTATGTATATGGCGCCGGGCGCCGACGAAACCGAGCGGAATATCTCGTGGTATGCGGACGCGGACACGCAAAGCTGCCGTGTCGCCGTCAGCGAAAGCGCGGACATGTCGAACGCGCGCACGTTTTCCGGCACGAGCGTCCGTACGCCGGAGGGCGACCTGCGCTGCAAGACGACGGTGCATTCGCTCTGGCCGGGCAAGACGTATTATTACAAGTGCGCGACCGACAAGTGGGAGAGCGAAACGTATTCGTTTTCCACGCTGTCAGACAATAACTTCACCGCGATGTATGTCACGGACATCCACGTCAGCTTGGAGGACGACGACGCGGACAGCCTGATGAACCAGTCCTACACGTTTTCCCGCGTGCTGGAAGACGCGGCCGGCAGGGGAGAGCTTGACCTTGTGATCTCCGCCGGCGATCAGGCGTCGCGCGGCTACCGCAGCGAGTATACGGCGCTCGTCGCGTCGCCCGTGCTGCGCTCTACGCCGTTTGCGCTCTGCCCCGGCAACCACGACCGCAAGGGCATCGCTTACAGGACCTTTACCGATAACCCCAACGAGGACAGCCGCGCGATCGTGCATTCGCTGATCGCCCGCGATTATTATTACGTCAAGGGTGACGCGCTGTTCTTCGTCTTTGACAGCAACGTCGGCTCCATGACCGATCACCGCAATTTCGTCCGCCGCGCGCTGCGCGCGAATCCGGACGTGAAGTGGCGGGTCGCCGTGTTCCATCACGATTTGTACGGCGGACGCATCGAACGCCGCGAGAGCGAGAACAAGCTGCTGCGCGCGATCTGGGCGCCGATCTTCGACGAGTTCCGGTTCGATCTCGTGCTGTTGGGACACAGCCACTACTACACGATCTCCAACGCCGTGTTCAAGAACAGGACGAACCAGAGCCTTGCCGGTCTGGACAGCGTGACAGACCCGGCCGGTACGGTCGTGATGGTCTCCGGCTCCATCAACCGTCCGCGCAGCGTGGAGGACGGCGAAGAGCCGCCCGTGGGCGAAAACGTGGCGTATGCGTATCTCTCGCAGGCGCCGATATACAATCTGCTGGATTTCACGGAGGATTCCGTCACCGTGCGTTCGTACGAGCTCGGCGCCGAAGAGGCCTTCCATACGTTCACGATCGCCAAAACGAGCGCGCAGGGCGGCCATCCGGCAAACGGCCGCAGCTTTTACGATCCCTTCGTGCGGTTCGTTGCGGACGTGTACGGCTTCTTCAACGAGGTCGTGACGACGGCGCGGTTCCGTCTGCACTGGAATGATTTTGTCGGAAAATAATGTAACCTGTTAAGGAGAGTATACTATGGAAAAATTGAAAGCTGCCGTCATCGGCACCGGAAGCATCAGCCCCAACCATCTGCGCAACTACGTCAACAGCCCGTACACAGAGCTGTACGCGCTGTGCGATCTCAACCGTGACCGCGCGCTGGCCAAAGCCGCCGAGTTCGGCGTGCCGGAGGAACGCGTTTTCACCGATAAGGACGAGATGTTCAGGGCGCTGCCGGAGATCGACCTTGTCAGCGTCTGCACATGGAACAGCGCGCACGCGGAATGCGCGATCGCCGCGCTGAACGCCGGCAAGCACGTTTTGTGCGAAAAGCCGATGGCGATCAACGCCGCGCAGGCGCTCGAGATGCAGGCTGCCGCGGAAAAGAACGGGAAGCTGCTGATGATCGGCTTCGTGCGCCGTCATGAGGAAAACATGAAGGTCCTGCAGGACTTTGTCAATACGGATTTCTTCGGCGATATTTACTATGCCAAGGCGACGCAGATCCGACGCAACGGTCATCCGGGCGGCTGGTTCGGCGACAAGTCCCGCTCCGGCGGCGGTCCGCTGATCGATCTGGGCGTGCACGTCATTGACTTCGTGCGCTATCTCAAGGGCAATCCGAAGGCCGTCTCGGTCTACGGCGCGACGTATCAGAAGCTGTTTGACCGCGCCAACATCAAAACGGCCAAGGGGTATATCGCCGCGCGCGACAATTCGCAGGACAAGCCGCCCGTGGACGTGGAGGATATGGTCACGGCGCTTGTGCGCTTTGAGGACGGCAGCACGCTGAGCGTGGAGACGAGCTTCAGTCTCAACGGCGAGCCGAAGGGCGGCATCGAGCTGTTCGGCACGAAAGCCGGCGCGCATCTGGCGGACGACGGCCTGCACCTGTATGCCGAAATGAACGACCGTCTGGTCAACATCGACCATGCCGACGTGAAGGGGCAGGATTTCGACCAGATGTTCCGCGACGAGGTGTACCACTTCATCGACTGCGTGCGCGGCGGCACGAAATGCATCGCGCCCGCCGAGGACGGCGTGGAGCTCATGCGCATCCTCGACGCGATCTACGAATCCGCCGCGACCGGCCACGAGGTCATCCTGAAATAAAGCAAAAGAAAAGAAGCGAATAAAAAAATGAGCCAAAAGCTGCAAAAGAAATACGGTCTGTTTACCGCCATCGCCATGGTGATCGGGATCGTCGTCGGCAGCGGCGTGTTTTTCAAGGCGGAGGTTATCCTCAACGCGACCGGCGGCAACCTGAAGATGGGCATTCTGTCCTGGCTGATCGGCGGTCTGATCATGATCGTCTGCGCCTATACGTTTGCGGTGCTCGCGACCAGGCATGAAAAGGTCAACGGCGTTGTGGCTTATGCGGAATCTACCGTCGGCGATACCTACGGCTACATGGTCGGATGGTTTGTGGCGACGGTCTACGCGCCGTGCATCACGATGGCGCTCGCGTGGCTGCCCGCGCGGTATACGCTGGTGCTGATCTACGGCGCCGAGGCGGACATCACGGGCGGCCTGTGCATGACGCTCGCGCTGTTCTATCTGGTCGCGACCTATGCGATCTCCTGCCTGTCGCCGATCCTGGCCGGCAAGCTCCAGGTCGCGGAAACGGTCATCAAGCTGATCCCGCTGCTTCTGATGGCGGTCGTCGGCACGATCTACGGGCTGGCGAACGACAACGGCGTGCTGGTTGAAAACTTCCGCACGGTCGTCGATCCCTCCGCGTCGCCCGCATTCGCGCTGTTCCGCGCGGTCTGCGCCACGGCGTTCGCTTACGAGGGCTGGATCGTGGCGACTTCGATCAACGCCGAGCTCAAGGACGCGAAGAAGACGCTGCCGCGCGCGCTGATCCTCGGCTCGGTCGTGATCGTGGCGATCTACATTCTGTACTACATCGGCATCGCCGGCGCCGTGCCGAACGCCGAGATGATGGCGGACGGCCAGACCGGCGCGAAAAACGCGTTCGCGCACGTTTTCGGCAGGATCATGGGCACGGGCATCTTCGTTTTCGTCATCATTTCGTGTCTGGGCACGCTGAACGGTCTGATGATCGGCACCACGCGCAATCTCTACTCGCTGGCGTCCCGCGGCCGCGGCCCCGCGCCGAAGATGCTCGGCCAGATCGACGAGCATACCAATATGCCGCCCAACTCCGCCGTGCTCGGTCTGCTGCTGTGCGCGGTCTGGATGCTGTTTTTCTACTGCTCGCAGCTTTGCGGGATCGGCGCCAAGATGGGCATTTTCGCCTTTGATCCGACGGAGCTGCCGATCATCACGCTCTATCCGCTGTACATCCCGATCTTCATCAGCATGATGAAAAACGAGAAGGAGCTCAAGCCGTTCGGCCGCTTCGTCGCGCCCGTGCTTGCGATCATCGGCAGCCTGTTTATGGCGTTCGCCGCCGGCTATGCGCACAAGGAAAAGGTCATCGGTTACATGATCGTTTTTGCCGTCGTGATGGCGATCGGTTTCGCTTTCCGCAAAGTGAAGAAAAAAGCCTGACGAAAGCGCGCAAAATTGTTTGAATCTCCAAAAATCGGCGAATCTATTGACTTGACTCCCCGTTCTGTATTATAATGAACCGTGCAGACAGCTTTTGTAACTGACGGGTTCGTGGGACACCACAGGGGAGCAAAAGCCGTGAAATGTCGACCGTCTGGGCAGAGCTGCGCAGTGCAGCTCTGCCCGGTTTTCTTTTGTAACAAAGACAGCGCCGCGGCGTTGTCAAAAGGAGGCGTTTTCCGTGAAAAGAGTCGGGATCATCATGGGCAGCGACAGCGATCTGCCGATCGTGCAGAAGACCGTTGAAACGCTGCAGAGCTTCGGCGTACCGTTCGAGGTACACGTATATTCCGCGCACCGCACGCCGGATGAGGCGAAGGCGTTCGCCGCGTCCGCACGCGAGAACGGGTTCGGTGTGCTTATAGCCGCCGCGGGCATGGCGGCGCATCTGGCAGGCGCGGTCGCGGCCAATACGACGCTGCCTGTCATCGGCATCCCCTGCAAATCCGGCAATTTAGACGGCATTGACGCGCTTCTGTCTACGGTCCAGATGCCCTCCGGCATCCCGGTGGCGACCGTGGCGATCGGCGGAGGAGTCAATGCCGCTTTGCTTTCCATCCAGATCCTCTCTGTCGAGGACGCCGGCCTTGCGCAGAAGCTCGCCGAAAAGCGCGCGGCGGATGCGCGCAAGGTTTTGGAAAAGGACGCGGCGATCAGCGCGCAGTATCAATAAACAGAGTTCGCTAAAGGATCTTTACCGGAGAGAAGGAGGACATATGGGCGGTTTTTTCGGCGCGGTAAGCCGGCATGACGTGATTTCCGACGTCTTTTTCGGCACCGACTACCATTCGCATCTCGGCACGCGGCGCGGCGGCATGGCGGCGTACGACAGCGAGATCGGTCTGCAGCGGGACATCCACAATATCGAAAACTCCCCGTTCCGCACCAAGTTTGAACACGTATTCGAGGAGATGCGCGGCACGTCCGCGATCGGCTGCATCAGCGACTTTGATCCGCAGCCGCTTCTGATCCGCTCCAATCTGGGCACCTACGCCATCAGCATCATCGGCGTCATCAACAACGCCGAGGCGCTGATCGGGCAGTATCTGTCTTTTTCCGGCGGACACTTCAACGCCATGACCTGCGGCAGCGTCAATTCGACCGAGCTCGTCGCGGCGCTCATCAATCAGAAAAGCGACTTCGGCGAGGGCATCCGGTTCGCGCAGAAGGAGATCGACGGCACGGCGTCCATCCTGATCCTCAAGGCGGACGGCACGCTGATCGCGGCGCGCGACCGGCTGGGCAGATTGCCCGTGGTCATCGGCAAAAACGCGGACGGCTGCTGCGTGACGTTCGAGGATTTCGCCTACCAGAAGCTCGGCTACGAAAAAGAGCGCGAGCTCGGCCCCGGCGAGGTGGTCGAGCTGACGGCGGACGGCGTGACGCAGCTCGTCCCGCCCGGCAAGGACATGCGCATCTGCTCGTTCCTGTGGAGCTACTACGGCTACCCGACCTCGTCGTATGAGGGCGTGAGCGTGGAGATGATGCGCTACCGCAACGGCCGCATCATGGCGCAGCACGACAAAGAGGTCGGCAACGCGAAGGACGTCGATTATATCGGCGGCGTGCCCGATTCCGGCACGCCCCACGCCATCGGCTATTCCAACGAGAGCGAGGTCCCCTTCGCCCGCGCGTTCATCAAATACACGCCCACGTGGGCGCGCAGCTTCATGCCCACCAGCCAGACGCAGCGCAACAAGGTCGCCAAGATGAAGCAGATCCCCGTGCCGGAGCTGATCGAGGGCAAGAGCCTGCTGTTCGTCGACGACTCCATCGTGCGCGGCACGCAGCTGCGCGAGACGGTGGAATTCCTCTATGAGAGCGGCGCGAAGGCGGTGCATATGCGCTCCGCCTGCCCGCCGATCATGTACGGCTGCAAATACCTCAACTTCTCCCGCGCGACGAGCGATCTGGAGCTGATCGCGCGGCGGACGATCCTCTCGCTCGAGGGCGAGGAGGGCTTTCGGCATATCGACGAATACAGCGACTACAACACCGAGCGCGGCAGGAAGCTGCGTGAGGCGATCTGCAAGGATCTGCATCTGGCGTCGCTCGAGTTCCAGTCTTTGGAGGGCATCATCGAGGCTATCGGCATCGAGCCGTGCAAGCTGTGCACCTACTGCTGGAACGGAAAGGAGTGATCGTAATGCATAAGGATTCAAGATCCGACGCGTACGCTGCGGCGGGCGTCGACATCACCGCCGGCTACAAGGCGGTCGAATTGATGAAACAGCACATCGCCCGCACCGTGACAAGCGGCGTTCTGGACGGGATCGGCGGCTTCGGCGGCCTGTTTGAGCTGGACGTGCGCGGCATGGAAAAGCCCGTGCTCGTCAGCGGTACGGACGGCGTGGGCACCAAGCTCAAGCTCGCTTTTCTTTTGGACAAGCACGACACGGTCGGCGTCGACTGCGTCGCCATGTGCGTCAACGACATCATCTGCTGCGGCGCAAAGCCGCTGTTTTTCCTCGACTATATCGCCTGCGGCAAGAACGTGCCGGAAAAGATCGCGGCGATCGTCTCCGGCGTTGCCCAGGGCTGCGTGCAGTCCGGCGCCGCGCTCATCGGCGGCGAGACGGCGGAAATGCCCGGGTTTTATCCCGTCGACGAATACGATCTGGCCGGCTTTTCCGTGGGCGTGGTGGATAAAGCGAAGATCCTCGACAACACCGCGGTGAGAGCCGGCGACGTGATGCTCGCGCTGCCGTCCTCGGGCGTGCATTCCAACGGCTTTTCGCTCGTGCGCCGCGTGTTCGACGTCGAGCACAGCGATCTGTCGGCGCCCGTCGCGGAGCTTTCGGGCAAATCCGTCGGCGAAACGCTGCTGACGCCCACGAAGATCTACGTCAAACCCATGCTCGCGCTGTTCGACGCCGTGACGGTCAAGGCCGTCTCGCACATCACGGGCGGCGGCTTTTATGAAAACATCCCGCGCTCCCTGCCGAAGGGCTGCGGCGCGCGGATCGAAAAGAAGGCCGTGCGCGTGCTGCCGATCTTCGATCTGATCGCAAAACGCGGCGGTATCTGCGAGCGCGACATGTTCAACACCTTCAACATGGGCGTGGGCATGAGCGTCGTCGTCGCGAAGGAGGACGCCGACAAGGCGCTCGCCGTCCTTCGCGAAAACGGCGAGGACGCCTACGTCATCGGAGAGATCGTCCAGAGCGATACCGAGGTGGAGTTATGGTAAAGGCAGCGGTC
This sequence comes from Clostridia bacterium, assembly GCA_017449935.1. Classification (GTDB taxonomy): domain Bacteria; phylum Bacillota; class Clostridia; order Oscillospirales; family Acutalibacteraceae; genus UBA1425. The sequence continues at coordinate 4,980 of JAFSYP010000031.1, read as the reverse complement.
CTCGTTTCCGGCGGCGGCACCAATCTGCAGGCGATCCTCGACGCCGAGGACGCCGGCAAGATCCGAAGCGCGCGCGTTTCGCTCGTCGTTTCCAACAATCCGGACGCCTATGCGCTCACCCGCGCGAAGAACCGCGGCGTCGAAACGCTCGTGCTGTCCAAGGCGGACTATCCGACCAGGGCGCAGTTTGAACAGGCGCTCACCGAAGCGCTGCGGGCGCGCGGTATCGGCCTTATCGTTCTGGCGGGCTTTATGCGTATCCTGTCCGCCGACTTTACGAAGCAGTACCCCGAACGCATCCTCAACGTCCATCCCGCGCTGATCCCGTCCTTCTGCGGCGAGGGCTATTACGGCCTGCGCGTGCACGAGGCGGCGCTGGAATACGGCGTGAAGGTCACGGGCGCGACGGTGCATTTCGTCAACGAGATCCCGGACGGCGGCCGCATCATCGCCCAGAAGGCGGTGTACATCGAGGACGGCGACACGCCGGAAACTCTGCAAAAACGCGTCATGCGCGAGGCCGAGTGGATCCTGCTGCCCGAGGCGATCGAAAAGGTTTCCGCACAGATAAATTGCGCCTGCGGCGCGTAAATCAATAAAATCTTTTAAAAAGGAGAAGTGTAAATGAGCATCTACGACACCCCCTCCATCGGCGAGCGCATCGCCGGCAATTCCTATGTGGGCAGAGGCATCGTCATCGGTCAGAGCGCCGACGGCAAAAAGGCGGTTTTCGCCTATTTCATCATGGGCAGAAGCGAGAACAGCCGCAACCGTGTCTTCATCCCGAACGGCAAAGAGCTGCTGATCCATCCCTTCGACGCGTCGAAGGTCAAGGACCCCTCGCTCATCATCTACTCGCCCGTGCGCATCTGCGGCGACGCGGTCGTGGTGACCAACGGCGACCAGACCGACACGATCGTCGATTTTCTTCTGGCCGGCAAGACGTTCGAGCAGGCGCTCGATACGCGTGAATTCGAGCCGGACGCGCCGAACTTCACGCCCCGCATCAGCGGTATCCTGTTCCCCGGCGCGGACTATACCTACAAGCTCAACATCCTCAAGAGCGCGGACGCCGAGGGGACGGCGTGCAACCGCTACACATTCTCCTATAAGGCGCTGCCCGGCGTCGGCCACTTTATCCACACCTACAACCACGACGGCAACCCCATCCCGACCTTCACCGGCGAGCCGGAGCGCATCTCGATCCCCGACGACGTCGACGCGTTTGCGGACGATCTGTGGACGAACCTCGACGAGAACAACAAGATCTCGCTCATCGTGCGGTACATGGACCTCGAAAGCGGCGAATACGAAGACAGACTGTTCAACAAAAACAAATAAACAAGGAGTGCGGAAACATGAAAGAATTTGAACTCAAGTACGGCTGCAACCCCAACCAGAAGCCTTCCCAGATCTTCATGAAGGACGGCAGCGATCTGCCGATCGAGATCCTCTCCGGCAGACCCGGCTACATCAATTTCCTTGACGCGTTCAACAGCTGGCAGCTCGTGAAGGAAGTCAAAGAAAACACCGGCATGTGCGCCGCGACCTCCTTCAAACACGTCAGCCCCACCTCTGCCGCGGTCGGCACCGCGCTGTCCGACACGCTCAAGAAGGCGTGCTTCGTGGACGACATCGAGGGACTGGACGATTCGCCGCTCGCGTGCGCCTATGCCCGCGCCAGAGGCACCGACCGCATGTCCTCCTTCGGCGACTGGATCGCGCTCTCCGACGTGTGCGACGCGTCGACCGCGACGATCATCAAGCGTGAGGTTTCCGACGGCATCATCGCCCCCGGCTACACGCCGGAAGCGCTGGAGATCCTGAAGTCCAAGCGCAAGGGCAACTACAACATCGTCAAGATCGACAAGGATTACGTGCCCGCCGAGGTCGAAACGAAGGACGTGTTCGGCGTCACGTTCGCGCAGGGTCGCAACAACTTCCGCATCGACCGCGAGCTTCTGAAGAACGTCGTGACCGCGAACAAGGACATCCCGGAGGAAGCGATCCGCGATCTTATCATCTCGCTCATCACGCTCAAATATACGCAGTCCAACTCCGTCTGCTACGCGGTGGACGGCCAGGCGATCGGCGTGGGCGCCGGACAGCAGTCCCGCATCCACTGCACGAGACTTGCCGGCAACAAGGCGGACATCTGGCATCTTCGTCAGCATGAAAAAGTGCTGGAGCTGCCGTTCCTTGACACGCTCGGCAGAGCTGACCGCGACAACGTGATCGACGTGTACATTTCCGACAACGACGAGGACGTGCTCGGCGACGACGTGTGGCGCCAGTACTTCTCCGTGCGTCCCGATCCGTTCACCAAGGAAGAGCAGAAGGCCTATCTTGCCACGCTCACGGGCGTCTCTCTGGGCAGCGACGCGTTCTTCCCGTTCGGCGACAACATCGAGCGCGCCCGCAGAAGCGGCGTGTCCTACATCGCCGAGCCGGGCGGCTCCATCCGTGACGACAACGTGATCGCGGCGTGCGACAAGTACGGCATCGCGATGGCGTTCACCGGAATGCGTCTGTTCCACCATTGATCGAGGTACAGTCATGAATATTCTTTTAGTCGGTTCCGGCGGCCGTGAACACGCGATATTGAAAAAGCTGGCTGCCAGCCCCAAGGCCGCGAAGATCTACGTTCTGCCCGGCAACGGCGGGATGGACGATCTGGCCGAATGCGTTCCCGTCGGCGCGAAGGACATCGACGGCATCGTCGCGTTCGCTAAGGAACACGCGATCGACTTCGCCGTCGTCGCGCCGGACGATCCGCTGGTGCTCGGCGCGGTCGACGCGCTGGAAAAGATCGGCGTGCGCTGCTTCGGGCCGCGCGCGAACGCCGCGATCATCGAGGGCAGCAAGGTCTTTTCCAAAAACCTGATGAAGAAGTACGGCATCCCGACTGCGGAATACGCCGTGTTTTCCGACATGGACGAGGCGCTCGCGTACCTCGACACGGCGAAGATCCCGACCGTCGTCAAGGCGGACGGTCTGGCGCTCGGCAAGGGCGTGATCCTCGCGTTCACGCGCGACGAGGCAAAGGCCGCCGTGCGCTCCATGATGGCCGACAGGATCTTCGGCGCGTCCGGCAGCCGCATCGTGATCGAGGAATTCTTGGAAGGACCGGAGGTTTCCGTCCTGAGCTTTACCGACGGCAAGACGATCGTGCCGATGGTATCCTCGATGGATCATAAGCGTGCGAAGGACGGCGACGAAGGGCTGAACACCGGCGGCATGGGCACGATCGCGCCCAACCCGTATTACACGGACGAGGTCGCCGCAAGGTGTATGCGCGAGATCTTCCTGCCGACCGTCGAGGCGATGCGCAGCGAAGGGCGGCCGTTCAAGGGCTGCCTGTACTTCGGGCTGATGATCACAAAGGACGGCCCGAAGGTGATCGAATACAACTGCCGTTTCGGCGATCCGGAGACGCAGGTCGTGCTGCCGCTTCTGCGGACCGATCTTCTGGAGATCATGGAGGCCGTGGCGGACGAGCGTCTTGCCGATGTGGACGTGCGCTTCTCCGAGGACTGCGCGTGCTGCGTTGTGCTCGCGTCCGACGGCTATCCGCAGAAATACGCGACAGGGTTCCCCATCACGGTAGACGCCGATTTCGCGGCGGAGCTGTTTATCGCCGGCGCAAAGCGTGCGGACGAACAGCTGCTGACGGCGGGCGGCCGCGTGCTGGGCGTGACGGCGACGGCGCCGACGCTGCGCGAAGCGGTGGACAAGGCTTACGAAAACGCCGCAAAAGTGCATTTTGAAAACGCCTACTGCCGCAGGGACGTCGGCAAACGGGCTTTGGCAGTTTTATAACGGAGGCATCCATGGTATACAGAGTTTATGTGGAGAAAAAGCCGGGGCTGGATCACGAGGCGGCCGCGCTGTGCGCGGATCTGCGTTCGTTCCTCGGCGTGCGTTCTCTCGAAAAGGTGCGTCTTCTGAACCGCTACGACGTCGAGAACATCGACGAAGCGTTGTTTGCGCAGAGCTTGTGCACCGTCTTTTCCGAGCCGCAGCTCGACGTCTGCACCGACAGTATCGGCGACGCGGCCGGCGCGGTCGTGTTCGCGGTCGAGTATCTGCCCGGACAGTTCGACCAGCGCGCGGATTCCGCGGCGCAGTGCATCCAGATCATCTCGCAGCTTGAGCGTCCTTTAGTACGCACGGCGAAGGTGTATCTGCTGTACGGCTCTCTGACGGACGGCGAAGTGCAGAAGATCAAGAACTACGTCATCAACCCGGTCGAGAGCCGCGAAGCGTCGCTCCTGCCGGTCGATACGCTGCGCGTGCAGTACGACATCCCGACGACGGTGGACGTCTGCACGGGCTTCTGCGAGCTGGACGAGGCGGGCCTTGCCGACTTTGTGCAGAAATACGCGCTCGCGATGGACACCGACGACGTGCGGTTCTGCCGCGACTATTTCCGCACCGAGCGGCGCGATCCGACGATCACGGAGATTCGCATGATCGACACCTACTGGTCGGATCACTGCCGTCACACGACGTTCCTGACGACGATCGACCGCGCGGAATTTTCCGATCCGCTGCTCGCGAAGGCGTGGGAGGATTACCTTGCGGTGCGCCGCAGGCTCGGCCGCACGAAGCCGATGAACCTGATGGACGTGGCGACGATCGCGACGCGCGCGCTCAAGGCCGACGGCAAGCTGCCGCGGCTGGACGAGTCCGAGGAGATCAACGCCTGCACGGTCAAGATCACCGTGGACGTGGACGGCAAGGACGAGCAGTGGCTGCTGCTGTTTAAAAACGAAACACACAATCACCCGACGGAGATCGAGCCGTTCGGCGGCGCGGCGACCTGCATCGGCGGGGCGATCCGCGATCCGCTCTCCGGCAGAAGCTACGTCTATGCCGCCATGCGCGTCACGGGCGCGGCCGATCCGCTGCGTCCCGTGGAGGAAACGCTGGCAGGCAAGCTGCCGCAGCGCAAGATCGTGACGACCGCCGCCGCGGGGT
>JAFSYP010000005.1 GCA_017449935.1 Clostridia bacterium | reverse complement strand
GTTCGGCATGATCGCCTCGGTCGTGACGGCGGTCATCGGCGGGACGGTGTATCTGTTCGTCGGCCTCAAAGCGCTGTCCGGCGCGTTCGGCCCCGGCAAGGTGGTCGAATACTACGGCATGGTGACCGCCATGATCAACGCCTTTTCCGCGCTCGCGTGGAATCTCGGCATACTGCGCAGCAACCGCCGCTTTCTGGAGGAGGATCTGGCGTTCTTTGACCTGCACGGCGAAATGCAGTCCGGCAGCCGCACGCTCTCGGACATCGACCCGGACACGGCGGAGTTTGTTTTCCATGACGTTTCTTTCCGCTATCCCGGCTCGGAAACGTATGCGCTGCGTCATCTGAATCTGACGCTGCGCAGCGGTGAAAAGCTGGCTGTCGTCGGGCGCAACGGCTCCGGCAAGTCGACGATGATCAAACTCCTGTGCCGTCTGTACGACCCGACCGAGGGCACGATCACCGTCAACGGCATCGACATCCGCGAGTTTGCGTACAGCGAGTATCTGCGTCTGTTCGGTGTGGTGTTTCAGGATTTCACGCTGCTGTCGTTCTCCATTGCGGAGAACGTGGCAGCGAGTGAAACGTACGACGCGGACAAGGTGATGCAGTGCCTCGATATGGCGGGCGTCGGCGAGCGTGTGCGCCGCATGCCGAAGGGCATCCGGCAGTGCAGAACAAAGCTGTACGAGGAGGACGGCGAGGATCTCTCTGGCGGCGAGGATCAGAAGGTGGCCATCGCCCGCGCGCTGTACAAGCAGGCGCGGTTCGTCATCCTCGACGAGCCGACCGCGGCGCTCGATCCGAAGAGCGAGGCAGAAATTTACGCCCGCTTTGACGAAATGTCCGGCGGCAGAACGGCCGTTTACGTCTCACACCGCATGTCCTCCTGCCGGTTCTGCGAGCGTATTGTTGTCTTTGCGAACGGCTGCGCCTGCGAGGACGGCACGCACGAATCGCTCCTGTCGCAGGGCGGCGAGTATGCCGCGCTCTGGAACGCGCAGGCACAGCATTACACGCAATAAAGATCTGCTCACGAGGCGCAGGCGCGTTGGAGGATCTGCACGGTGCCGTTCTTTCCGTCGAGCCGGATGCGGTCGCCGGTGCGTACGATCTGCATCAGATCGCGGATACCGACCACAGCGGGGATGCCCAGCTCGCGCGAGACGATCGCGGTATGGGAGAGCAGCGAACCCTTTTCACTGACGACGCCCTTTGCCGCCGCCAGCAGGAACACCCAGCCGGGATCGGTCATGCGGGTAATGAGAATTTTGTCCTGCACGTCATGCGCCTGCCGCACGTCCTCCACAACGTACGCCTCGCCTTCCACGACGCCGTTCGAGCAGGGAACGCCGGTCAGCTCGCACGCGCTGCGCTGCACGGCGGAGAGGTTGACGCTGCGGGGATTCTTATCAAATTCCGCGCCGCTGAAAACGAGCCGCGTATATCCGGGCAGCATCGCGAACATGGCATACTGCCGTTTGCGCGCGTCGACCGTGTCCTGCATCGGCTGCGGCGAATCAGTGAGCTGACGCAGTTCTTCAAGTGTGAGATAGAACACGTCCCGCTGCGTGTCGATCAGTCCCTGCGCAGCGTACAGATCGCCCAGCCGCAGCATCGCCTCGCGCACCAGACCGAAGATCCGGCTGCGGTTCAGACGGGACTT
>JAFSYP010000030.1 GCA_017449935.1 Clostridia bacterium | reverse complement strand
GCAAAAACAAGGTCGCTTTTCCACGACCTCTGAATGTGTTGTTTCTTTCCTTCAATTGTTGGTTGTTTTAACTGCCATAAGATACCTTGTCTTTTAATCAAGAGGCTGCCGCCGTAGGTTTTTCCTACTTGCGACAGCCCCATATACGTTAATACAGCTTTATTTCGTCCGGAAGGACGTTTTGATACTCTTCGGGCCGCGATTGCGGAAGAAGCCTTCCGGGAATACCTCGACCGTGTATGCCGTATCGTGCTCCAGCCAGTCGACCTTCTGCGTGAGTATCTGCGGCATATCGCTGAGATGGTAGCCGGAGTACATGCCCGCCTGACGGACGATGGCGCCGGTTTCGGCGCTGCGGATCACGATGAGATAGGCGTTCACATAGTCGCTGTCCGCGTCCGGCTTTGCCTGCGGGAAGGTCAGCGTCACGTCTGTTTCTCCCGCTTCGGCGGTCAGCACGGCGTCGTCGGCGAACGCGGGTACGGCCGTCGTCCTGTACCGCGCGTCCGTGTAGAGGAAGGTGGACGGCTCGCTCGGCACGTCGATCTTCCATGTCTGCGGGAAGAACCGGTCGGTCAGCACGTCGTACGGATAGACGCGCACGCGGTTTTCCGCGTCGGCCTCGACGATCAGCATCTGCGCGCACTGCTCCTTGTCGGGCGGGAAGGTGCCGCTGATCTTGTCGAATTCCTCCATCTCGAAGTAGCTCATCGAGCCGCAGCCGAACGCGGTGAAATGATCCTGGAAAACGGAGCGCGGATCGTTGATCGGCGCGTGCGAATGGCCGGAGAAGTCGATGACCTGCGGGTAGTTCATCAGGATTGGGATCAGCTTTTCGTCCGCCCAGTAGATGCCGCCGTAGACCGTGTCGGTCAGATGCGGATGCTGGAAGAAAAAGATAGGCTTGCGCGGGTCGTCCGCCGCCGCTTTTTTCAGCTCGTCGAACGCGTACCGCAGCTGCGGCTCGTGGAAATCGCAGCCGTGCGTCGTCGTGATCGCAATAAAGTGGAAGCCGTTGATGATCTCATGTGAATCGAGCGGCATATCGAAGATCTCCGCAAAGCGCTTGCGGGCGTTTTCCTCGCCGTCGCCGTGATACTCGTGGCTCGCCATCGTCAGACGGTACGGCGTGCCGGGCTTCAGGTTTTCGTCGATGATCTGCTTGACGGCGCGCATCTGAATCTCCGTGCCGGAGTTGGCAAAGTCGCCCACGATATACAGCGCGTCGAGGCTTTTATACGTTTCGCTCTGCTCGGCGATCGCGTTCGCGCAGCGGATCGCCTTGGCAAAGCGCGCGCGTTCTACGCAGTCCGGGTCGTCCTTGATGTGAATGTCGCTGCATACCATGAAGCGCAGCACGGGTCTGAAATCCTTGTCGAGTGCCATAGTGTCACGTCCTTATTGTTTATTTGTTCCGGGAGGTCTCCACGGTGAATTTCTGAAGAAGCTCTTCCCGCACGAAGTCCGCCGTTTTCGGCATTGTGCCCTGCAGGAAATGGTACGCCTTGACGTACAGCGGCTTGCGGATCGGGCCGCGGGAGCGGTCGAGATAGTACGCCGTCAGTTCCTCGGCGAGCTGCGCGGCTTCCGGCGCGCGCTCCAGCGCGGCGGCGGCGGTCCGGAGGATCAGCTGCTTCTGCGCTTCGGTGTCCGGCGCCTGTACGTTCCAGTCGATCTCGCCGAAGCGGTCGGGCGTGTACAGCGGGACATGCTTTTCGATCCATGCGTACCGCTCGTCGAAATAATTGCGCGCAAGGATCACGGGGACGCCGAGCGCCGTGCAGGGCGAAGCGGCGTGCAGCCGCGACGTCACGACGAGCGACGCCTCGCTGCGGTATTTTTCCAGCGTGCGTTCGGCCGCCTCGCGCAGTTTGCGGTGCGTCTCACGGTCGTCCCACGCGGGATCGAGAAAGAACGACTGCGACACATACTCCACGCGCTCACGCAGCGCGGCGGGGATATGCGGCAGGATGCTCTCCGGCGCGTCGACGAGAAACACCTTTCCGTTTTGCGGCGCTTCGGCGCGTTTATCGAGCGTCGCCGTCAGACAGCCGGATAAAAAAGCCGTCTTGCCCAGCGCCTGCATCCGGCGAAAAGTCGCCTCGTCCCGGCAGCCGATCATTGTGTCGTCCGGCAGCGCGCGGATGCCGCGTCTGTCCAGCGCGGACAAACAGTGAAAGCCGAAGAAGCACGGGTCGATGTCGGGCGATACGGGAAAGACCGGCGCGCCCTTCAGATGCAGAAAACAGCCCTGAAGCACCAGCCGTGTGCGCGCGCCGCGATACCCCGTGATGTCCGTGCGGTCGATGCTCTGCCACTGTGAAGACGGGACGCCCATTTTCCGGAACAGGTTCTGTACGGCGAAGGTCTGGTACCAGTCGCCGAGATTGCCGTACTGCCGGCGGCTCTGCGCCGGGTTGCGGCCGAAGGACAGATAGCCGTATTTCATACGTTCGTCACCTCTTTGCTTTTTCGGAATCCGAGCAGCAGCACCGCCGCAAGACGCAGCGCGTTCAGCAGCAGCACCGCCGTGCAGAAGAGTGAAAGACCGCCGTGCAGCAGCGCGGGGATGCAGACGGCGAAGAACGCGGCGCAGTACGTCACGTTGATATAGAACTGGTACTTTTCCGCCGCGAAACGCAGCACGATCACCAGCAGGAGATTGGCGGTGAAATAGACGATCTGGCCGCCGTTGGCGACAAGGAACAGCGGCGCGGACTGCGCGGCGACGTCCGGATACAGCAGACCGATCAAAAACGGGGAAAGCGGGATAAAGACAAGACAGCAGAGCGCGCCGAGCGCAAGACTGCCGAGCGCGCACAGAGAGAATTCCCGCCTGCCGAAGCGCTTCGCCCGCGCGAGATACCCGATCGCCACGCCTGCGATCGGTTCGGTGAGCATGGCCATCGCCTTGCCCAAAAGAGAGGCGGTGTAAAAGATCGTCACCTGTTCGCCGTCGAGGAGCGCGCCGATCAGCAGACGGTCCGCGTGCAGTGTGAGATTCGAGAAAAACTGCGCGGGGATCAGCGCGGCGCAGGAGCGGCGCACCGCGCGCGCATTCTCCGTCGTCGTCCAGAACGGACGGCGCAGGACGGGACTGCGCAGCGTAACATAGCCGACCGCGAGCGCCTCGCCGCAAAGCAACGCCGTTTCCCAGACGCCGGTCAGCCGGAACAGGCCGAGCCCCAGCGCGTAGCCCGCGGACAGCAGCAGATAGAACAGAAGGTTTTTGCGGTAATTGACTTCGAGCCGGAACGCCACGCTGCCGTAGTAGCGCAGCGTCGCGGCGACGCCCAGCAGCGGGAACAGCGCCCACGACGCGGGATGCGCCGCGTCAAAATAGAAAAGCGCCGCCGCGCACAGGACGGCAACGGCCGCCGCGCCGGGCAGAAGACACCGGTTATAATCGCCGTTCGACGCGTCGAACCGCGGAACGTTCGCCATGCGGGCATAATTGATCCCCGCGCCGACGCAGATCGCCGGTACGGTCATCACGGACAGAAGAGTCAGCGTCTGCCCGAACGTCTCGGCGCCGAGCTGCCGGCTGAGGAAAGGATAGATCAGCAGCTGGATGACCGCGTTGTATGCGCCGATCCCCAGTATGCTCAGCACGATGCTTTCCAGTACGGCATACCGCTGCGAACGTGATTTCATGCGCGCCTCCGATGATTTTTTACAAGTATACCATTCCGGCGGATTTTTTTCAAGATGATTCTGTTGTATTTTCCGGCGGAATGTGGTATGATAAGGTATTCTATTATGGATAGGTGTTTGTATTATGAAAATACTCATTCGGAACGTACAGACGGTCGTGCCGTCCGCGGACGCGTTCGCGGTGCAGAAGTGCGACATTTTGATCGACGGCGACCGGATCGCTTCGCTCGACGGGACGGGCGCGACGGGCTGCGACCGCATGATCGACGGCAGCGGAAAGCTCGCGATCCCCGGCCTTGTCAACGCGCATACCCATGCGTATATGACGCTCTTACGCAACAGCGCGGACGATCAGCCGTTCCACAAGTGGCTGTTCGACCGCGTCATGCCGATGGAGGAAAGGCTGCGTCCGGGCGATTGCTACTGGTCGACGCTGCTCGGGATCTGTGAGATGCTGCGCACGGGCACGACGACGTTTCTGGATATGTACATGATCCCCGACGATACGGCGCGCGCCGTGGCGGACAGCGGTATCCGCGCGGTGATCTCGCGCGGGCTTCAGGGACAGACGGCGGACGACGAGGGCGGACTGCGCCGCATCCGCGAGGCGAAGCACGACATTGAAACGTACGGCGGCACGGCCGAGGGACGTCTCGGCTTCATGCTCGCGCCGCACGCGCCGTACACCTGCGCGCCGGAATACCTGCGGTATGTGACAGAAACGGCGGCGCAGCTGGGCGTCGGCATCCATACGCATTTGTCGGAGAGCCGCGGCGAAGTCGAGACGATCCGTGAAAAATACGGCTGCACGCCCGTCGAAATGATGGAGAAGGCCGGTCTGTTTTCCCGCAAAACGGCGGCGGCGCACTGCGTACATCTGACGAAAAACGACATGCGCATCCTGCGCGAATGGAACGTTTCGGTGCTGACGAATCCGGCCAGCAATCTCAAGCTCGGCAACGGCTTCGCGCCCGTGCCGGAGCTGCTCGAGGCGGGCGTCAACGTTGCGCTCGGCACGGACGGCGCCGCAAGCAACAACGCGCTGAATATGTTCCACGAGATGAATCTGCTCGCGCTCATTCATAAAGGCACGCACATGGACGCCGTATCGGTCTCCTCTCTGGAGGCGTTCACGGCGGCGACACGCGGCGGCGCGCGCGCGCTCGATCTGCCGATCGGCGAGATCGCCGTCGGCAAGAAGGCGGACGTCGTGCTGCTGGACCTTTCCTGCCCGCAGATGAACCCGCAGACGAATCTGCTCTCGTCGCTGGTCTATTCCGCGAACGGCAGCGAGGTCGATACCGTGATCGTAAACGGCCGCGTGCTGCTCGACCGGCGCGCGCTCATGACCATCGACGAGGAACGCGTCCGCTACGAGAACCGCAAGATCTTCGAACGGATCGGGTGTTAAAAGGAGTGATCTGATGAACGATATTCTGGATATTACCCTTGCCCCGTCCGGACGGGACAAGATCGACTGGGTGCGCGACAATATGCCGCTGCTGCGCAGTCTTGAACAGGAGTTTTCCGCCGACAGGCCCTTCGAGGGCGTCCGTCTGGCGCTGTCCATCCATCTGGAGGCTAAGACGGCGTATCTGTGCCGCGTGCTGCTTGCGGGCGGCGCCGAGATGTACGTCACCGGCAGCAACCCGCTGTCCACGCAGGACGACGTGGCGGCGGCGCTCGCGGAATGCGGCGTGCATGTTTTCGCAAAATACGGCGTCAGCGCCGACGAGTATCAGGCGCATCTGCGCCGTGTGATCGAGCCTGCGCCGCAGATCATCATCGACGACGGCGGAGATCTTGTGCATCTGATCCACACGGAATACCCGCATCTGCTGCCGAACGTGATCGGCGGCTGCGAGGAGACGACGACCGGCATCCTCCGCCTGCACGCGATGGCGAAAGCGGGCGCGCTGCGTTTTCCGATGGTCGCGGTCAACGACGCGGACTGCAAGCATCTGTTCGACAACCGCTACGGCACGGGACAGTCCGTCTGGGACGGCATCAACCGCACGACGAATCTGATCGTCGCGGGCAAAAAGGTCGTCGTCGCCGGCTACGGCTGGTGCGGCAGAGGCGTGGCCATGCGTGCCAAGGGACTCGGCGCGCAGGTCATCGTGACGGAGGTCGACCCGGTCAAGGCGCTCGAAGCGTATATGGACGGCTTCTCCGTCATGCCGATGGACGAGGCCGCCGCGCTGGGCGATTTCTTCGTGACCGTCACGGGCTGCTGCGACGTCATCACGGCGCGGCATTTTGAGAAGATGAAGGACGGCGCCATCCTCTGCAACGCCGGCCATTTCAACGTGGAGGTCGACGTGAAGACGCTTTCCGAAATGGCCGTGGAGGCAAAGACGCGCCGCAAAAATATCGTCGGCTACCGTCTGGCGGACGGACGGCGCATCAACGTGCTGGCCGAGGGCAGGCTCGTCAATCTCGCCGCGGGCGACGGACATCCGGCGGAGATCATGGATATGAGCTTTGCGATCCAGGCGATGAGCGCGCTGTATCTGGTGAGGGAGAACCGCACGCAGTCCATGCAGCCGGGCGTTTATCCCGTCCCGTGGGAGATCGACCGCGACGTCGCGATGCGCAAGCTGCATTTTTCGGGACTTTCCATCGACACGCTGACCGACAGGCAGCGCGAATATCTGAGCAGCAACTGAGCTGAGAATAAGGAGTGAACGTATGATCCGCATTTCTCCTTCCGTACTCGCGTCGGACTTTTCGCGTCTGGGCGACGAAGCGGCGCGTATGGCGGCTTCCGGCGCGGAATATCTGCATCTGGACGTGATGGACGGCGTGTTCGTGCCGAATATTTCCTTCGGCGCGCCGGTCATCCGCGCGATCCGCAAATGCTCCGACGCGTTTTTTGACGTACATCTGATGATCACCGATCCGATCCGCTACGTGGAGGATTTCCGCAAGGCCGGCGCCGACGGGATCACCTTCCATATCGAAGCGGCCGATGATCCCGCCGCCGTGCTGGACGCGATCCGCGCGCTCGGCTGCAGGGCGGCCGTCTCCGTAAAGCCCGCGACGCCTGCCGAGGCCGTGTTCCCGCTGCTCGAAAAAGCGGATATGGTCCTGGTCATGACGGTCGAGCCGGGGTTCGGCGGACAGTCGTTCATGGGCGATATGTGCGAAAAGATCCGCGCTCTGCGGCACGAATGCACAAAGCGCGGACTTTCTACGGATATTGAAGTGGACGGCGGGATCGACGAAATAACCGTCGCCGATGCGGCGGCGGCAGGCGCGAACGTCTTTGTGGCGGGCAGCGCCGTATTCCGCAGCGCGGACGCAAAGGCGACGATCGCTTCGCTGCGCAGGATCGCCGAGGGTGCTTACGGCGCGGCGTTATAACCCGATCGTCAGCTTTTCGATGGCGTCGTTTTCCGCCAGCAGCTTGCCGTGCTCGCGCAGATACGCGCCGGACAGCGCGCCGTCGGCGCAGCGTGTGCCGTATTCCGACAGCACCGCGCGGATTCGCCGCGGCGGCAGCTCGGTGCGCACCTGCAGGCGGTACCGTCCGTCCAGCAGGAACAGACTGCTTTTCGGCAGTGTCGGCTGCGTCTGCCGCAGCTGCACGGCGCATTCGGTCAGATCGGCCAGCGAGTCGAACGCATAGGTGAAGCTGCTGCTTTCCTTGCGGATACGCAGAAAGCTCCGGCAGCCCGGCGATTGCCGGTCGGGATCGAGCACGGTGAAGTACAGCATACAGCCGCTCTCCGCCGTCGGGACGATCTCGATCAGCAGCTTTCCGGACGGGTCGATGTCGCAGCCGAGAGACGCGCGTGCGCGGTCGAGGATCGTCCAGATGACGCGCCGCGTTTCGACGTTGCCGTAGTCCATCTCCTCATAGGTGATATCCAGCTCGCGCATATCGGCGCATGTGAGCTCGACGACGATCCTGTTTTCCTGCGGCGCTTCGATCCTCAACACGGCGGCCCCCTTTGTATTTGTTCTATTCTTATCATATTATCCGTACAAGCAACTTGCAATGCCAAATTATTGGAAAATCCGGAGGTGAAGGGTTTGCCTTCCAAAAAGAAACAGCGCATCCGCCGAGGCGCGGGCGGCGTCTTCCATTTTGACGCGCTGCTCATGCTGCTTCCGCTGGGCGTCATGGCCGTATATTATCACGGCGTCGGCGCGCTCATGCGTATTCTGGCGTGTATGGCCGCGGGCGTGCTGGCCGAGGCGGTCGGCGCGCGTCTGATGCGCTGCCCGCGCGACATCAGCGACTGCAGCGCTTTGTTCATCGGCGCGGCGACGGCGCTGATGCTTCCGGCGGACATACCCTACTATGTCCCGCTCTGCGGCGTCGCCTTCGCGATCGCGGTCGTCAAGCTCCCGCTCGGCGGCACCGATTCCGTTCCTTTCGTCCCCACGGCGGCGGGCTTCGCCTTTATGACGCTGTGCTGGCCGGATCTCGTGTTCCGTTATCCCGCCATCGGCACGGGCAGCGAATACGTGCAGGGCGCGTCTTTGGCGGGTATGCTGCACCGCGGCATTTCTATCCGGCCGAACACGGTCAATATCTTCGACATCCTCATCGGAAATTTCCCCGGCCCGATGGGCGCTTCGTGCGTGCTGGTGCTGGCCGCGGGCATGATCTATCTGGCTGTGCGTTACCGCCGCGCGATCGTCAACACGCTCGCTTTTCTGCTGGCGGCGTCGATCATGGCGCTGGCGTTCCCGCGCGTCCATGCCGGAAACGCGCAGCTGACCTCGCTGCTGATGGAGCTGTGTTCTGGACTTCTGATCTTTGCGGCGGTCTTCTTTGTGACCGATCCCGCGATCTCGCCGCAGAAGGTGGGACACCGCTTTCTGTACGGCTTCTTCTCCGGCGTCGTCTGTATGCTGCTGCGCTACTTCTCCCACTTTGAGGACAGCGTCTGCTTCGGCATCCTGATCGCGGACGCGGTCTGGCCGGCGGTCGAGGTGCGGCTCAAGCGCGCGGAGAAAAAACGCAAGAAAGCGCGCAAGGCGAAGGCTTTGGCAAAGGAGGGTGCGTCCGATGCGTAAGAAAAAGCCGATCAGCCTCACGTCGCGTATTTTCATGCACGGCGTACTGCTGCAAAATCCCGTGCTGGTGCAGGTGATCGGCCTGTGTCCGGCTGTGGCGGCGGCAGCGGATCTGTATGTGTCCGCGCTGCTGTCGGCGCTGGTGACGGGGCTTCTCATCGTCAGCGAGTGCGTCGCGTCCCTGCTCCTCAAGCGTATCCCGCGCCGCATCCGTGTGGCGGTCTATTTCATCATCGGTCTTTTGGTCTGCGCCGAAACGGCGTTCTTTCTGGAGCAGAACGCGCCGGAGCTGCGCGAGCAGGCGGGCGTGTATCTGCCGCTGATGGCGGCCAGCTCTCTGGTCGCGCTGCGGTGCGAAAAGATCGCGGTCAAGCAAAAGCTGCGCGTCAGTTTTCTCGACGCTCTGGCGAACGGCCTCGGCGCCTCTCTGGTGCTGCTGGTATCGGGCTTCCTGCGCGGGCTTCTGGGCAGCGGAACGGTCGGCGATCTCGTCGTGTTCCGAAATCCGCCGCTGCGCGGACTGGCGATGCCCTTCGGCGGATTTTTGATGTTGGGCTTTATGGCGGCGTTCCTGAAGTGGTTTATTTCCGTATCTCTGCGGCAGAACGTACAGATGGCGTTCGGTATCCGCCGACAGAAGCGCAAGAGCGCGCCGGTCGTACAGGTGCAGACGGCCGTGCCGCAGCCTCAGCCGCCGGCGGACGAAGCGGACGCGGCGGAAGAAACACCCGAAACGAATGACGAGCCTTTGCCGCAGGATGAGCCGGAGCCGGCCCCGCAGCCGGAGCTACCGCCGCGGCAGACGCTGCCCGAAGACACGGCGCAGAGTGCGGCGGAGGCATTTTACGAGCAGGAGGCGGACGACGATCCGCAGCAGGAGCTGCCGGACGATCTGTTCGCCGCGCTGGATTTTTCCGTGCAGGCGGAGCTGGACGCCATTCTGGCGGACTTGGGCGATCCGGACGACGCGGCGGATGAAGGAGGGGCGCAGTATGATGCATAGTGTGTTCTCCCTGCTGCAGACGGCGCTGTACATGATCTTTGTGCAGAACCTCGTCTTCAGCGGCGGCTACGGCGCAAGCGAAGCGATCCGTATGTCCACAAAACCGCGTCGGTTCATACCGTTCGCGGTGATGATCGCGTTCTATTCCACCGTCACGGCGCTGCTGTGCCGCCGGCTGGACGCGATCCCCGAGATCAACGCGCTCGGCAGCGCGCCGCATATCCTGATCTTCGGCGGCGTATTGGCCGCGCTGTATATCGTCACGGTGGCGCTGATCCGGCTGCTGCTGCGGCCGGGACTCCGGTTCTTCAACACGCTCGGCATCGCCGCGCTCAACACGATGGTGTTCGCGGTGCCGCTGATAAACCGTCAGGCGGGCTTTACGCTGCTGCAAAGCGTCGGCACGGGACTCGGTTCGGGCCTGTCGTTTATCCTTGCGCTGTTTCTGGTGAATATCGGCTTGCGCAGGCTGGAAAAGAATCCGGATATCCCGCCGCTGTTCCGCGGCACGCCCGCGATGTTCCTGTATGTGGCGATGCTCTCGCTCGCCTTTGCGGGACTTTCCGGTCGGGCGCTGTTCGCGTAAGGAGGGTACAAGATGGCCAAAAAGAAAAAAACGGTCCCTTTTATCCGGCATTACAGCGGGACGTACGCCTATCATGCGCGCGTGCGCCGACGCAAAATCCTGATGCGCGTGACGCGCGCGGCGGCGTTCGTGCTGGTGTTCCTGCTGGGGTATTTCCTGATGCGGATGCTCCTGCAGATCTCCATGCTCCCGCCGATGTAAAAGCAGAAGGAAGAGGGCCTGAATCCGACCATGTTCTATATTCCCTATAATTCGAGAAAAGACTATCATAAATCGCCCTTCGGCGCCGCGCCTGTCGGCGAGCCGGTCACGTTCCGCGTCATCCTGCCGCGGGAATTCGGCTGCCGCAGCGTACAGCTGGCCGTGCACGAGGACGCCGGTCCGACGGAAACAGTTCCGGCCGAATGGGAGCGTATGGAGGGTGACGGCGAGGAATGGTGGCGCGTCGTCTGGACGCCGCCTGCCGTCGGACTGTACTGGTACCGTTTTTTTTATGAAACGGATTTCGGCAGCATGGAGATCCGTCTGACCGAAAACGGCGTCGGCAGGATTTCCCGCAGCGGCGGGGAGTGGCAGCTGACGGTGTATGATCCGCAGACGCGCGCGCCCGCATGGGTGCCCGGCGGCATCCTGTATCAGATATTTCCCGACCGTTTCCGCGCGTCCGGACAGCCGAAAAAGAACGTGCCCGCCTCGCGCGTGCTGCGCGCGGACTGGGGCGGCGAGCCGATGTGGGAGACGGACGGCGCCGGACGCATCCGCAAATACGACTTTTTCGGCGGCGATCTGGCGGGCGTCCGCGAAAAGCTGCCGTATCTGCGCTCGCTGGGCGTGAGCTGCATTTATCTCAATCCGATCTTCGAGGCGGCGTCCAACCACCGATACGACACGGCGGATTACGAGACAATCGATCCGCTGCTGGGGACCGAGGCGGATTTCAAGGCGCTGTGCGACGCGGCGCATGAACACGGGATACGCGTGCTGCTGGACGGCGTATTCAGTCATACCGGCGACGACAGCCGATATTTCAATAAATATGGGCATTATAAGGATACGGGCGCATACCAGAGTCGGCAGTCGCCCTACTATCCGTGGTATACGTTCCGGCGCTGGCCGCGGAGCTACGACTGCTGGTGGGGGATCGACATCCTGCCGGAGGTGCGCGAGGAGAACGAAAGCTACCGCGCCTACATCACGGACGTCGCGCGCAAGTGGCTCTCGCTCGGCGCGGACGGCTGGCGGCTGGACGTGGCGGACGAGCTGCCGGACGCCTTTCTGGACGAATTTTACGCGGCGGTCAAGGCGGAAAAGCCGGACGCCTATGTGCTCGGCGAGGTCTGGGAGGACGCGAGCATCAAGATCAGCTACGGACACCGGCGGCGGTATCTGCTGGGCGGCCAGATGGATTCCGTGATGAACTATCCCTTTGCCGAAGCGATCCTGCGCTTTCTGCAGACCGGCAGCGCCGAGCGTTTTATGGACGCGGTGCTGACCGTGCTGGAGAATTATCCGCCGCAGAGCATCCGCACGCTGATGAACCATATCGGCACGCACGATACCGCGCGGGCGCTCACGCGTCTGGTCGGCAGCGGCTATTCGCGCTCTGCGTGGAAGGCGGGCGGCGGACGGCTTACGCCCGACGAGCGCAAAAAGGGCACGGCGCTGCTGCGCGCGGCGGCGATGCTGCAATACACGCTGCCCGGCGTTCCCTGCGTGTACTACGGGGACGAGGCGGGCATGGAGGGCGGCGAAGATCCCTTCAACCGCGAGTGCTATCCGTGGGGGCGCGAGGACGCGCAGCTTGTGGACTACTACCGCAGTCTCGGCGCCGTTCGCCGTACGGCGGCATGCTTTACGGACGGCGATTTCGTTCCCGTATCGGCGGCGCTCGGCTGCGTCGCGTTTGCGCGTGTGCGCGGCGATTCGCGTGCGCTGACGATCGTCAACCGCAACGACCATCCCATTGACTACTATCTTCCCGCGCAGTGGCAGAGCCTGCGTCTGGCGCTCGGTGGCAGCCGCCCGAACGGGGGCGCCGTGCGTCTGGACGCTTGCGGCGCCGCACTATTGGTGGACGGAGAGTGAGGATCATGCAGACCGTTTTACAAATGCTGCAATCCCTTCAGCAGCTTATACGACGCAGATCGGTGCGCTTTCTCGGCGCGGCGTCCGTGTTCCTCGTGCTGTTTTTGGCTGTGAGCGCGGTCTATATCGGCCTGCATTCCGGCGGCTTTTCCCGGAAGGAGACGACCGAAACACAGACGGAAACGGACAGCACGCAGCCGCTTGCCGACGTGTCCGGCGTCAAGAATCTGCTGCTTTTGTGCGCGACGCCGGAAAAGACGGACATCCGGATGCTCTGCGTGGTGCAGATCAACTTTGATGAGAAGCTGTATTCCGTCTGCGCGTTTTCCCCGCGAGAGGGCGTGAATACGGGCGAGCGCTTCGGCAGCTTTCTGGAGCATTACCAGTCCGGCGGCGTCAAGCAGCTCATCCGCGCCGTCGAGAAGATCAGCGGCATCCACATCGACCGCTACATCGCCTCCGACGACAACACGTTCAAGCGCGCCGTCAATTCCATGGGACCGATCGTGCTGTCCTTCCCGAAGCAGATCAATTACCGCGGCGAGGACTTTGCCATCGTGCTCATCGAGGGCGAGCAGAAGCTGCGCGGCGACGATCTTCTGAAATATATGCGGTACTGCGGCGCGATCGGCGAGGAAGGTCTGCAAATGCAGGCGCGCGCCGTCGGCGAGATGTTCTTGCAGTACATCACGGAAAAAAATCTGGAAAAGAAGGACAATCTGTATTCTTCGCTGATCGGCACGCTGACGAGCGACATCTCCGTCATGGATTTCAAGAAATCCGGGAATATGCTCGAATATATGCAGCGTAATCCGTTTGAAGTGCAGGACATCCAGTATTTCCGGATCATTCCAAAGGAGGAGGTGCAGCGGTGAAGAAAGTGTTCCGAGGCGTTTTCTGCCTGTGCCTGGCGGCGCTGGTTGCTTTGGGAACGTGCGGCTGCGCCTTGCTTCCGGACAATGCGCCGGAGTTTCAGGCCGACACGCGGACGCTGGAGATCGGCAGTCCCCATAAGCACTACTTCGAGCTGCTGAACGACACGGAGAAGGCCGCGTACAACGCCGTGCTTTCCGCGGTGACGGATTTCCCGCAATCCATCGAGGTGCCGAAGATGACGCAGGAGGAGCTCAGCCGGATGTACAGCGCGCTGCTGTACGACAACCCGACGCTGTTCTTCCTGAACAACGGCACGACGATGCGGCAGAGCAAGAAGCGCACGTATTTTTATCCGTCCTACCGCATGAACGCGGAGGATTACGCCGCTGTGTTCCGCAGATGCACCGAGGTGGCGGAGGGTATCGTGGCCAAAGCGAACGCGCAGTCGACGGCGTTCGAGCGCGAACGCGTCGTCCATGACAGTCTGATCGCGCTGTGCGGCTATTCCGACATCGAAGGCAACAACTTCAAGAACACCATCTACGGCGCGCTGGTCGGAGAAAACGCCGCCTGCGAGGGATATGCCAAGACGGCCAAGTATCTGCTCGATCTGCTGGGCATACCCTGCTTCGTGGTGCACGGCAGCTCCACGCCGCCCGGCAGCCGGACGCAGAGCCACATGTGGAACGTGGTGCAGCTGGACGGCGAATGGTATCATCTCGATCTGACGTGGGACGATCCGGTCATGGAGAACGGCGGCAGCATGATCCGCTACACCTATTTCAACGTCACGGACGCGCAGATCAAAAAAACACACGCGGACTTTGACGCGCTCGTCGAATGCACGGCGACGGCGGACAATTTCTTCGTGCACGAAAAGCTCCTCTTCAAATCGTTCGGCGACGCGGAGAAAAAACGCGCTGCGACGTATGCATCACGCATTATCTCGGACGGCAGCGACGGGTTTGAGCTGCAGTTTGCCGACGCCGAATCGTATAAAAGCGCGCAGCAGAAGCTCTTCGAGCAGGAGGAGATCTATGCGCTGCTCAAGCAGATCGCCAAAAAGACGAGCCGGGAATTTGCGACGGATCGCGTTTCGTACTATAACACGGACGCGGACAACCGAATAGAGATCATTTTGGAAGTACAAGGCGGTGACGATGATGAACATACCGAAAATTGAACAGGCGGTGCGCGACATTCTGGAAGCCATCGGCGAGGACCCCGACCGCGAGGGACTGGTCGAGACGCCGGCGCGTGTGGCGCGGATGTATGCGGAGATCTTCGCCGGACTGGAGGAGGACCCGCGGCAGCATCTGAAGATCTTCGACGAGCCGAACGGCAACGAAATGGTGATCGTGCGGGACATCCCGCTGTACTCCATGTGCGAGCATCACCTGATCCCCTTCATGGGCAAGGCGCATATCGCGTATATCCCGCAGAACGGCAAGGTGATCGGCCTGTCCAAGCTGGCGCGGATCGTCGGGACGTTCGCCAAGCGCCCGCAGCTTCAGGAACGGCTGACGGCGCAGATCGCGGACTTTCTGTACGAGGAGCTGTCGCCTATGGGCGTGGCGGTCGTGATCGAGGCGCAGCATCTGTGCATGACCATGCGCGGCGCGCGTGCCGCGGGCAGCGAAACGCGTACCTCCGCGCTGCGCGGCGTAATGCGCAGCGACGCGCGCACGCGTGCGGAAGCGCTGGCGCTTCTGAAGGAATAGAAAGAAGGACGGCGGAATATGCTGTTTGAAGGAAAGCGGTTCCGGTTTGAGCCGGGAAACAGAACGTACATCATGGGCGTCCTGAACGTAACGCCCGATTCCTTTTCGGACGGCGGCGTCTATGCGGACGCGCAGGCGGCTGTCGACCGCGCGCTGCAAATGCAGGCCGAGGGCGCGGACATTGTGGACGTCGGCGCGGAATCGACGGCGCCGGGCAGCACGTCTATCACGCCGCAGGAGGAGATCGCGCGGCTGCGTCCGGTGCTCGGACAGCTTTGCGCGCTGCTTCAGGTGCCCGTGTCCGTCGATACGCGCCACCCCGAAACGGCGGCGTGGGCGCTGGAAAACGGCGCGGCGATCATCAACGACGTCTCCGGCGTGTTTCTGCCGCAGATGGCAGAGGCAGTGCGGCAATATGAAGCCGGCTGGATCGTCATGCACGGCAAGGACGCGGACGCGGACGGGACGGACGATCCGCTGCCGCAGATCCGCGCATTTTTCGCGGAAATGCAGCAAAAGGCGCAGCAGGCGGGCGTGCGCAAAACGCAGCTTTGCATGGACCCGGGGATCGGCTTCGGCAAGAGCCGGGCAGGGGATCTTCAGGTACTGCGCGGGCTGCGGCATCTGAAAACGGACTGTGCGCTGCTGGTCGGCGCGTCGCGCAAACGCGTGATCGGCGCGGTCAGCGGCGAAGGCGATCCGCTGCGCCGTCTGCCGGGGACCGTCGCGTGCCATACGATCGCCGTTTCCGGCGGGGCGGACATCCTGCGCGTGCACGACGTCGCCGAGAGCGTACAGGCCGCGCGCGTGGCGGACGCCGTTCTGCGCATACCGCAAGCGCGCCGGAAGGGCAAGATCCTGTTGCGGGATCTGCGCGTGTTCGCCTATCACGGCGTCAACCCCGAGGAAAAAGAATACGGACAGACTTTTTTGGTCGACGCGGATATGACCGTGGACCTTGCACCCGCCATAGCGGGAGACGATATTGCCGAAACGGTCAGCTATGCGCAGGTCGCCAAGACGCTGCAAAGGACGCTGACCGAAACGCGGTACGATCTGATCGAAACGGCCGCGGACGCGGCGGCGCGCGCGCTGTTCTGCGCATACCCCGCGATCCTGCGTCTGCGTCTGCGGCTGAAAAAACCGGACGCGCCCATGAAAGCGCAGTGCGCATGGGCGGCGGTCGAGATCGAAAGGGAGCGTGACAAATGAACCAAGTCGTGCTGGGCGTCGGCTCCAATATGGGGGACCGGCT
The DNA here is from genome assembly GCA_017449935.1 of Clostridia bacterium. Classification (GTDB taxonomy): domain Bacteria; phylum Bacillota; class Clostridia; order Oscillospirales; family Acutalibacteraceae; genus UBA1425. Next base: position 16,096 of record JAFSYP010000030.1, on the reverse strand, counting down.
GTCCTATCTGCAATTTGCTGCGGACACGCTGCGCCGCGTACCGAAGACGCAGCTGCTGGGCGTGTCCCGCGTGTATGAGACGGAGCCTGTCGGCATTGTCGATCAGCCGGAGTTTCTCAACGCCGCGCTGCTGCTGGAAACGGACCTTTCGCCAAAGACCGTTTTGGGCGTGTGCCTCGGCATCGAAGCGGCGGCCGGCCGCAAGCGGACGCTCCCCGGCGGACCGCGCGTGCTGGACCTCGACGTGCTGCTGTATGAAAACGTCAAACGCGACAGCTTCGAGCTGACGCTGCCGCATCCGCGTATGCTCGAACGCGCGTTCGTGCTCGTGCCGCTTTCCGATCTGTTTCCGTCCGGCCGCGCGCTGGGATGCAGCTTCGGCGGCCGTCTGCGCGAAATGGATACGTCCGGCGTGACGCAGACGCTCTATACTATACATTTGGAGGTACCGGAAAATGCCGTTTAAACAGGAAAACATCCGTAACATCAAAGAGAGCGCGGTGCAGATGATCGCCGGAGATTGGGCGCTGGTCACCGCGGGCACGCGGGACAGCTTCAACACCATGACCGTCAGCTGGGGCGGCCTGGGCGAGCTGTGGGGCCGGGACGCTGCGTTCATTTTCATCCGTCCGCAGCGGTATACCTTCGGCTTTCTGGAGGAGAACGACCGCTTCACGCTCAGCTTTTTCGGCGGCGCGCAGCGCGACGCGCTTTTGCTGTGCGGCAGCCGGAGCGGACGCGACACGGATAAAGCGGCCGAGGCCGGCCTGACGCCGGTATCCGACGGCGACGTGACGTACTTCGCCGAAGCGGCGCTGGTACTCAAATGCCGCAAGATGGCCAAATACGATCTGACGCCCGACGGCTTCCTGGACGGCGCCGTCGCCGACAACTACAACGGCACGGACTATCACAGGATGTACGTCGCCGAGATCGAAGAAACGCTCGTGCGGGAATGATTTAAGGCAATACCGCACACCGGAATTGTGCGGTATTGCCTTAAGAAAAAACAGCGGCAGGCGGATCGCATCCGTCTGCCGCTGCCTTTTCATAATGAACTTTTAATCAAAAATCGAAGAAGCCGAGCACGTATTTATTCGCAAGGCTCATGTGCGTCGGATTCTGAAACCGGTGATCCGCGCCCTCCACGGGAATGAACTCGATCACATTTTTCTCCGCGAATGTTTTGCCGCATCCAAAAGGCACCACCTCGTCCGCGGTGCCGTGCAGGATCAGCACCGAATCCGCGACGTCGAAATACTCGCGCGTTCGGACGTCGTTCGCCTGCAGATCCTCCAGCAGCTTTCGCGTCACGGTGATCTTCCGGTCGAACCCGACACGGACATCCTTGCCCTTCATCAGCTTGTCGTATTCGTCGCTTTGGATGATGAAGCGCAGCGTATCGTACATGTCCACGGCAGGACAGCGCAGCGCGATCTTACAAAACGGATCTTCATGCTCGGAGATGTATTTCAAAACCAAATACCCGCCGAAGCTGGTCGCATACGCGTACAGCTCCCGCACGCCGAACCGCGACTGCATTTCACGGATCACCAGACCGAGATATGTGTCGCAGTCGTCAAGGACCAGCTTCTTCCGGACGTCGTCGCCGTGCGCCGGCCAGTCAAAGACGACCACGAGCACGTCCTTGTATTTGGAGAGGACCTTTTCCGCAAATCCCTCTGCCGCCCGGTTATCCTTATGACCGGCGAAGCCCGTGCAGAAGACGACGGCTTTTTCGGCCTGCGTCAGGTCCTTGTAATACAGCTTGCAGCGGATGTTATTGCCCTGTGCGTTTATTTCAAAATATTTGTACATGCTTTTTAAAAGTCGGCGCAGCCGGTCGTGCGCGGGAAGGGAAGCACGTCGCGAATGTTGCTCACGCCGGTCAGATACATGACCAGACGCTCGAAGCCCAGGCCGAAGCCGGCGTGCTTCGTGCCGCCGTAGCGGCGAAGATCCATATACCAGTCGTAAGCCGCGGGGTCCAGACCGCTCTCGACGATGCGCTTCTCCAGCAGCTCCAAACGCTCCTCACGCTGACTGCCGCCGATGATCTCGCCGATGCCGGGCACCAGCAGATCGACCGCCGCGACCGTCTTGCCGTCGTCGTTCAGACGCATATAGAACGCCTTGATCTCCTTCGGGTAATCCGTGACGAACACGGGCGAGCCGAAGATGCGCTCGGTCAGGCAGCGCTCATGCTCGGTCTGCAGGTCGCAGCCCCAGGAAACCTTGTATTCAAACTCGTCGTTATGCGCCTCGAGCAGCTCGACGGCTTTCGTGTACGTGCAGCGCACGAAGTCGGAATCCACCACATGACGCAGCCGTTCCAGAAGGCCCTTGTCGACGAAGCTGTTGAAGAAGTTCAGCTCGTCCGGGCAGTTTTCCATCACATAGGACAGCACGTATTTGATCATATCCTCCGCCAGCGCCATATCGTCGTCAAGGTCGGCAAAGGCGATCACCGGCTCGATCATCCATAATTCCGCCGCGTGGCGCTGCGTGTAGGAACGCTCGGCGCGGAACGTGGGGCCGAATGTGTAGATCTTGCCGAACGCCATCGCCATCGCCTCGCCCTGCAGCTGGCCGGACACGGTCAGGTAGGCGGGCTTGCCGAAAAAGTCCTGCGTGTAGTCGACCTTGCCGTCTTCGGTGCGCGGCAGGTCGTCGGGATCGAGCGCCGTCACGCGGAACATCTCGCCCGCGCCTTCGCAGTCGCTGCATGTGATCAGCGGCGTGTGCGCGTAGATGAACCCGCGTTCGTTGAAGAATTTATGCAGCGCGAACGCCGCCGCCGAACGCACGCGGAACGCGGCGTTGAGCGTGTTGGCACGCGGACGCAGATGCCCGATCGTGCGCAGATATTCGAGCGTATGCCGTTTTTTCTGCAGCGGATAGTCCGGCGTGGACAGTCCTTCGATCTCCACCGAATCGGCGTTCAGCTCAAACGGCTGCTTGGCGTCGGGCGTGAGAATCAGCCGGCCCGTCACATTGACTGCCGCGCTCACGTTCAGCCTGACCGCCTCGGCGTAGTTTTCGAGCTTTTCGCGCTCCAGAATGACCTGCAGCCCCTTGAAGGCGCTGCCGTCGTTGATCTCCATAAAGCCGATGCTCTTGCTGTCGCGGACGGTACGAATCCAGCCGCTGACGGCGATCGTCCGGTCGGCGAAGGCTTCCGGCGACGCATAGATTTGTGCGATTTCGATGCGTTTGCTCATCTCGGTTTCCTCTTTTTCCTATAGAATTATATCCTATTATACTCTAACTTTTGCGCAAGGTCAAGTAAGTTGCGGCCGTGTTGTGCCGTTTTTCGACCGATCTGATGAAAAAAATTAAAAAAATCTTAATAATTGTAAAGATTTTTTCTTGACAAAAGGCAAAAAAAGATTTAGAATAACATAGATGATGTGTGATAGTTCCAGATGTTATACATTATTTGGATCGTCACCGCTTTAATATACAGCTTTCTGGATAAACGTTTCGTATGTGCTTTACGTTTCAGCACTCTTAACCATAGAGTTTCTGATACTATGCCTTTCGGCAAGGTTCATCGGATCATGACAACCGACCTTCTCTGCAGGTCGGCATACTGTATTTTATCGGGCGGTGAGATCCCGGCGGCACTTCCCCCGTGCCGTCGTGCTTACCGTTCTTATTTTTGGTCAAAAACATAGGAGGTGTACACAGTCTTGAGCACCACAGTTGCGATCATTATCGCAGTGGCAGCGGCGCTGGTTTTCGGCATCGTCGGGTTCGTACTGGGCAATCTGTACCGCCGGAAGACGTCGGAAGCGAAGATCGGTTCCGCTGAAGAGCAGGCCAAAAAGATCGTATCCGATGCGATCTCACAGGCCGAATCCAAAAAGAAAGAGGCCATTCTCGAGGCCAAGGATGAAATTCACAGGCAGCGTACGGAGACCGAGCGCGAGCTGCGCGAGCGCCGTACCGAAGTGCAGCGGCAGGAGCGCCGCATCATCCAGAAAGAAGAATCTCTGGACAAGAAGACCGAAAACCTCGAAAAGAAAGAGGAAACACTCGCCAAAAAGATCAAGGAAGCCGAAGCGCGCCTGGTCGATATCGAGAACCTCAAGCGCGAGGAGTTCGACAAGCTCGAACGTATTTCCGGCTTTACCAAGGAGCAGGCCAAAGAGCTGCTGCTGCAGACGCTTGAGTCCGAGCTGACGCACGAAAAAGCAGTCCGGATCATGGACTTCACGCAGAAGACCAAGGACGAAGCGGACTCTCTTGCGCGTGAAATCGTCGCCACGGCGATCCAGCGCTGCGCGGCGGATCACGCATCCGAGACGACCGTCGGCGTCGTCACGCTGCCCAACGACGAAATGAAGGGCCGCATCATCGGCCGCGAGGGACGCAATATCCGCACGCTTGAAACCATCACCGGCGTCGATCTGATCATCGACGACACGCCCGAAACCATCACCGTGTCGAGCTTCGATCCGGTGCGCCGCGAGATCGCGCGTCTGACGCTTGAAAAGCTGATCTCCGACGGCCGTATCCATCCGGCACGCATCGAGGATATGTACGAAAAGGCCAAGCGCGAGGTGGAAACCACCATCAAGCAGACCGGCGAACGCGCGCTGATTGACGCGGGCGTCGCGGGTGTACATCCCGAGCTTGTCAAGCTGCTGGGCAAACTGCGCTACCGCACGAGCTTCGGCCAGAACGTGCTGAACCATTCGCTGGAAGTATCTTACCTTGCGGGTTTGATGGCCGCAGAGCTGGGCGCCGACGTCAAGACGGCCAAACGCGCAGGTCTGCTGCACGATATCGGCAAAGCGCTTGACCACGAGATGGACGGCAGCCACATCGAGCTGGGTGTCGAATGGGCAAAGAAGTACAAGGAAAACGAAGCCGTCGTGCACGCTATCCACGCGCATCACGGCGACGTCGAGGCCAAGACGATCGTCGCCTGTCTCGTGCAGGCAGCCGACGCGATCTCCGCCGCCAGACCCGGCGCACGTCGTGAAAACGTGCAGAACTACATCAAGCGTCTGGAGAAGCTCGAAGAGATCGCCACGTCCTTCGACGGCGTCGACCGTTCCTTCGCCATCCAGGCAGGCCGCGAGGTGCGCATCATGGTCAAACCCGAAGCTGTTTCGGACGACCGCATGACGCTGCTTGCACGTGAGATTGCGCAGAAGATCGAGCAGGAGCTCGAATACCCCGGCCAGATCAAGGTCAATCTGATCCGCGAGAGCCGCGCCGTCGGTTACGCAAAATAACAAAACGAAGAGGCTGTTCACGCGACAGCCTCTTTTTTGTCGGAAAGGAAACGAATTATGCGCATATTCATGATCGGCGACGTCGTCGGCGTACCCGGCTGCGCGTTTCTGCGCCGTCATCTGCCCGCTCTTAAAAAAATGAAGGCGGTCGACCTGTGCATTGCCAACGGAGAAAACTCCGCCTCAGGCAACGGCATCACACCTGCCTCGGCACAGCACCTGTTTGACAGCGGCGTTGATTTCATCACGACCGGCAACCATGTATTCGCCCGGTGCGAGGTCTATCCGTTCCTCGATGAGCGCGACGACGTGATCCGTCCCGCGAACTACTACGCGGGCAATCCGGGCAAGGGCTTTTCAGTAATCGACATGGGGCGCGTACAGGTCGCGGTGCTGAATCTTTCGGGCAACGCCTTCCTCGGCGACAACTATGAAAACGTCTTTCTGTGCGCGCAGCGGCTGCTCCCGCAGATGCAGAAGTACAGGATCGTCGTCGTTGATCTGCATGCGGAATCCACGGGCGAAAAACGCGCGGTCGGTTTTTTTCTCGACGGCAAGGTCTCCGTCGTCGCCGGCACGCACACGCATGTGCAGACTGCCGACGAGCAGGTGCTGCCCGGCGGCACGGGATATATCACGGATCTCGGCATGGTCGGGCCGAAGCAGTCCGTCCTCGGCGTCAAGCCGGAAATCATCATCGGCCGCATGCGCACGGGCATGCCGGCGCGTTTCGACGTGCCGGATACAAGCGAATGCATCCTGAACGGCTGTATTTTCGACGTGGACGACAAGAGCGGAAAGACGCTTTCCACCGAGCGGATCTGTTTGGAATAACTCCCGCAAAAGCACGGTTTCGGGAACTGTCCGTACAACGTAAAAAAGTCAAATAGTAGAGAAGGACGGGCTGTGCCCGTACCCGTTTTGATCGGGGTGCGGAGCATTTTGTCCCGCCCTTTTTTCGCTATCTGTACCTGCCATCCGCTATCTGCTATCTTTATCGCTTTTCCGTAAAGAAACGTTTTATTCCACCACGACGGCCAGAACCGTGGCGTCGTCCGGACGTTTTTTGCCGTTCGCTCTGTGTGACAGATGCAGGATTTCCTCGGCCAGTTTCTGCGCGCTGCCGCCGCTGAATGCCGCAAGCGCGGCAAGAATGTGATCGTCGCGCATGGCGCACGCGCCGTCCGACACGAGCACAAACACATCGCCGCTCTGCAGCGTGCGCGTCGTGTGCACAAGGGACGTTTCCGCCAGTATGCCTGCCGGCATGCACGGCGTTTCCACACGGTCGACCTTTCCCTTGTGCAGCACATACGAAGCGGCAGCGCCCGCTTTGCTGAACGTCGTCTCGCCCGTGAACAGATCGACGACGACCATATCCAGCGTCGAGACGGATTCAACGTCTTCGCGCCGCAGCAGCGCGCTGTTGAGCACACGGAACGCGCAGTCCGCATGCACATCCGCACGCAAAAGCGACGCAAAAATCTCCGCCGACGCCTCGGCGTCCGCTGCCGCAGCGCTGCCGGTGCCCATACCGTCGCAGAGAATCATCGTCTGCCGCCCCTCACGCGCAAACGTCAGAAAACAGTCGCCGCACACCTTGCCGTCCGCAGCCGATTGCGCCGTTCCTGTGCGCAGACGGTATCGCGCCGTCTGCACGAACTGCCAGCGGAATACCTCGCCTTCCGCACTGACGGTCGGCAGAGAAAACGCGCAGGCACAGATTTTGGAAAGCGCGTCGGTCAGTGCGGTCTTGCTGAGCGTTTCGGGAAACGGTTCGCTTGTCGCCGTCAGATACTTGCGTCCGCGCAGCGTCGTCACGCGCACGCTTTGCACCGCCACACCATTGGCGCGGAATGCCTGTTCGGCCGCGGCGCTGTCCTGCGGAAGCGTCTGCTGCATTTCGCCGCATTGTTCTGCCGCGTCCTCCAGCAGATCGCAGGCAATAGCGAAGCTGTCCGGCACGGACGCGCTGTGCGACGATTCCTCGAACGCCTGCACACATGCCGCAACCAGAATATTGCGGCGAATGCAGCGTGACGCGAGGGGTTCCGGCAGCAGTTCGGGGGAGAGAAACTGCTTGCGGTGCAGCAGCACAAACGCGCCGGACAACGCATCCGTCACGACAGGCTCATCCGTCTGCCAGCACTGTGAACATTGCGCACAGTCGCTGCATGCGAGCGCGTGTACGCGTTTGAGCATACGCTTCGTGCCGGGCGCTCTGCCCTGCCGGAGCTGCTGCGCGTCCAGATACGGCGCGATGTGTGAGACAGCCCGCGAGGTCGTGCGCAAACGATTCTGCATCGCGGCTGCAACAGGCTTCTCCAGCGAGATCGCGGCGACTTTGCGGCGGATCTTCTGCAAATACCGCTTCGGAACGGCGCAGAACACGGCGCACGCCAGACATGTCTCGGCAAATGCCGCCACTGCGTCGTTCGTCTGCATCAGCAGCGGATAAAAGCCGGCGATTACAGCCATGCAGGCCGCTGTCCATGCCCGCGCGCGTCGGCTGCCCAATCCGCTCAGAAGACCCCCGACGCCGAAGCAGCAGGCAAGCCCCGGCGAACGGCAGACGATCTCCATGGCCGTGCCGCACAGCACGCCCGCCGCGCCGCCGCCCGCCTGACCGAACAGGTACGCGGCGAGCAGTATCGCCAGCGCCGCCAGCGCGCGCGCCGGCACAAACACATAGATCGTCCACGAAGCCGCAGACGCCAGCAGGATACTCACGGCAGCGGACACGGCCAGAGCTTCCTCCGCGCTCGGCACGGACGGCCGCCGCAGCATCGGCACGAGCGCCAAGGCGCGCATCAGAAAAAATGCCGCGCCGCCCGCGAGAATCGCGTCGCAAAGATACAGCAGTACGCCGCTGCGGTAAAAGCCGGCGGCCAGCAGCGTCGTAAATCCCGCGGTGCAGCAGCACAGCGCAGCGATGAAGAAAGACATGAGCGCAGTGCGCGGCGCACCCGTGATCGCCTGCAGCGCAAAGCAGATGACACCGCACGCAATGACGGCCGCTGCTCCGGTCAATCCCGTGAGCAGATCCGGCGCAAACGCCAGCGCACCTGCCGCCGCGCCCGCGCATGCGGCAACCACGCTGCCGCCCGGCGCTGCGGCTGTGAGCGCAAGCGCAAAAGACGGCAGTCCGTCAAACAGCCGCGTACGTGCCAGCAGAAATCCCGCGCCGCACCATGCGAACTGACGCAGCGACCATTGCAGCGCACGCGGCATCCGTGCCCATCGTTTCCCGGCGTTTTCCACGTTCATCACCCTTTCTTACCGGTAGATTAGCGCACGAAAAAAGAAAAATCTGTCAGGGACAGGCTGTCTGTTCTTTCGGGATCTGCGGGAAGAAAAAATTTTTTACTATTTTTTAAATTTTTTCTGTCATTTTTGCGTGAAGTATGTTATAATAATTTGAATTATTATCTTTACACTTGAAAGGGTTACCGTCTATGGATGAAAAACAGGGTGCCAGAACCGACCTGATCGTCGGCCGCAACGCCGTTCTGGAAGCGCTGCAAAGCGGACGCGCCATCGACAGTGTATGGATTGCGCGCGGCGATCGCACGGGCTCTATCGGCAAGATACTGCATCTTTGCCGTGAAAAGGGCGTCGTCGTCAAGGACGTCGATGAAAAAAAACTGTCCTTTTCCTGCGGGCACGCCAATCATCAGGGCGTCGCTGCCTTTGCCGCCGCGCATGAATACGCCGAAGTCGAGGACATCTTTGCGCTGGCCGCCTCACGCGGGGAAGCGCCCTTCATCCTCGTGTGCGACGAGGTGGAGGATCCGCACAATCTCGGCGCGATCCTGCGCAGCGCGGAGGCTGCGGGCGCGCACGGCGTCATTATCCCCAAGCGCCGCTCGGCTTCGCTGAGCTGGGCAGTGGCCAAAACCTCCGCCGGCGCCATCGAATACGTCCCCGTAGCGCGTGTGCCGAATATTCCGGCGCTGCTGGAGGATCTGAAAAAGCGCGGCGTCTGGATCTATGCCGCGGATATGGACGGCCAGCTCTGGTGCGATACGGATTTCGGCGGCGCGGTCGCACTTGTGATCGGCTCGGAGGGACGCGGCGTCGGCCGGCTGGTCAGGGAACGCTGCGACTTTACCGTATCGCTGCCGATGCACGGCAAGGTCAACTCCCTGAACGCGTCTGTCGCCGCAGGGATTCTGCTGTTTGAAGTTGCAAGACAAAGAATGAAGAACGGAGGGGTCGGAAATTGAGTGACCAATGGAATGACCAAACGTTAGATGATATTTTAGCGGACGTGGCACGTATGCAGCGCGAGCGCAGCGAGGCGGAATCGGACGAAGATCAGCCCGTTGTCGCCCCGCAGCACAAATGGACAATGAACGAGATCGACCGGCTTCTGGGGCTGGACGATCCGCTGGCGGCATCGCCGGCCGAAACGACCCAAGCAGCCGAAACAACCGAAACGGTTGAAACAGATGATGCGGACGAAGCGCCTGTACCGCCCCCGGTGCGTCCTCCTGTCTTTGCACCGCCTGCGCTCACGCCGATGCCGGAAGTTTCCTCCTCCACGCTGACTGCGCCGGAACCGGAGCCGCAGCCGCAGCCGGAGCCGGCCGCCGAAAAGACACAGGTCATGCCATCCTTTATTGAGCGTGCGCCGGCTGATCCTGTCCCGCTCGATGAAACAGTCGACGAAGAACCGCTTCCCGACGAGGTTCCCGACGAGACGGGGTATACGCGCGTCGTTCCGACGCCTGCCGAAGCCGTATCGGATGCGCCTGACACCGAAGCGGTCGACGTGCAGCCGGAGGAAGAAAATGCGCAGGCGGAGAAAACACGCGTTGTCCCGACGGTGGAAACGCGCTCGGAAGGCAAAACGCGCGTGATCGGCAAACTTGCCGCGCACCTGAAAGGCAACAAACCGCAGAGCAAGCCCCGCGCAAAAAGCGACCCGGAAATGGTCGACGGACAGATGATGCTGCAGGGGTTCGATACAGAGGAGCCTGTGCAGCAGGTGGACGAGGCGCAGGCAGAACGCGATCTGCGTGCCCGCCGGAAGAAGCAGGTCAAGCAGTTCCGTCTTTTGGAGGCAGCCGAGCGGTATGAGCCGGATCTGCCTGCCAGAACCGATATTTTTGAGCCGCAGCCGGAACCGGCCGCACTCGATGCGGACGATACCGATGACCAGGAAGAATATGTGCGTCTGAGCGACCGCAAACGTATCGGCCGACTCCTGCAGGAAGAACGGCGCAGGTCTTTCTTCTCCCTGTGTGCGCTTCTGCTGCTGGCGATTGCATCCGTCGTATTGTCCGCCGTCGCCGAAAAAACGAGCGGCGACACACCGCAGATTCTGTATGCGGTCAATCTCGTTCTTCTCTCGCTTTCCGTTGCGCTCTCGATCCCGTCGGTCTTTGCCGGCATGCAGGATCTGATTCACTGGAAACCGTCGTGCGACAGCGCAGCGTTTGTAACGATCATCTTTGCGCTGATTCACGGCATCGTTGCGTTTATCCTGCCTGGCTCGGAGCACATCAGCGGCACATTCTGTGCACCGGCCGTATTTATGCTGCTGCTCGGCAAGTGCGCGCGCCTGTTTGAAGCTGTCGGAATTCTCGGCAACTTCAAATTCTGCGCGTTTTCCGCAGCGGAGCGTCTGCATACGATCCGTGATTTTGAATTTCACGCCGATGCATTTGCAATCGGTCAGCCGCTCAATCAGTCGCATCCGCGTCTGCGCTATTCGCAGCCGGTGCGCTTTGCAACAAAGTTCCGCACGCACGCCTCTTTCCGTTCCTTGCTCGATCGCCTGTGCAGGATTCTGCTGCCCGCGTCGTTCGGCGCGGCGCTGATCATGGCGCTGACCGGATGGATTGTTTCTAAGTCCGCGCTCGGCGCGCTCAGCGCGTTTACCGGCTCTCTGTGTGTAGCGCTGCCTGCCGGCGCTGCGCTGACCGTGTCGATCCCGAGCGTGATCCTCATGCACAATCTCAACCGCCGCGGCGGTATGATCGCGTCGCCTGATGCAGCCGCATCCTGTGCCGACCTTCACGCCGTTGCAGTGGACGCGGTCGATCTGTTCGACCCGAAACATACAGAAATCTACTGCTATCAGGATTACGGCGCGATCCGTATCGACGACGTATTCCTGTATGCTGCGGCGCTGGCAATCGGCGCGCACAGTCCGGTGGAACCGGCTTTCCTGCATACCGTCGGAAACCCGGATATCCTGCCGCCGGCACACGCGCTGATCTATGAGGAGCGTCTGGGTATCAGCGCCTATATCCGCAACCAAAGCGTCCTGCTCGGCAACCGCAACCTGCTGAGCAACCACAGCATTGATCCGCCGCCCAAGAGCGCGGAGGTAGAATACCTGCAGGAAGGCAAACGCATTCTGTATCTTGCCGTGGACAGCAAGGTCTGCGCAATGTTTGTGCTGCAGTACGCGCCGCGCAGGTCGTTGTCCGCGCCGCTGCGTATCCTGCAGGACAACGACACACATCTGCTCGCCTATGCGCCGGACTGCAACGTGAGCGAGGATTTTCTCGCGTCCGGGTTCGGCCTGAGAAAGGGCGACGTGCAGTTGATTGCGCCTGCTGCGGGCGATCTGCTTCGCGCGCGGCAGAAGGAGACTGCCGAAAACGCGCCGGCCACCGTGCTGCACAACGGCACGGCCGATTCACTCATGCATACGCTGGCCGACGCTGCCGTCATGCAGAACATCCAGCGCATCGCGGCCTTTATCGCGATCATCGGCTGCGGGATCGGCTGGCTCGTGTCCTTCATCCTGCTGATGATCAAAGGCACCGCGACGCTCAACTGGATTTTTGCGATTCTGTATCCGGCGCTCTGGATCGCTGTTTCTCTCGCGATAGGCATTGTGCAGTCGCGTAAAGCAATCCAATAACAAAAACCGGGCGGCACATTCTGCGGATCAGACCGCGGCATGCGGCTGCCCCGTTTTTTTTCAGCCGTCTTTTGGCAATAATACTGACAACGAGGTGTTGGACTTGAATCGAAAAAGCGGCGTGCTCATGCACGTCTCCTCCCTGCCCGGCGACTACGGCTGCGGCGCATTCGGCAAAGAAGCGCTGCATTTCATCGACTTTTTGGCAGACTGCGGTTTTTCATACTGGCAGGTGCTGCCGTTCTGCATGGTGGACGAGTGCAACTCGCCCTATAAATCCTACTCGACCTTCGGCGGCAATCCGTACTTTGTCGACCTCGACACGCTGTATGCGGACGGACTGCTCACGCGCGAAGAACTCGACGGCGCGCGGCAGACAACGCCCTACAGCTGCGAATTCGTGCGCCTATACCACACGCGGTTCGATCTGCTGCAGCGCGCAGCCGGACGCGTCGACGACGCGACACGCCAAAAAATCGAGTCGTTCATCGCCGCCGACCCGTATCTCGACGCTTTCTGCCGCTTCATGAGTCTCAAGCACGCCAACGGCGAAAAGCCGTGGATGCAGTGGACGCAGACCGAGGGCGACGCCGAAACGCTTTTCCTGTGGAAGTTCATCCAGTACGAATTCTTCCTCCAGTGGGCGCATATCAAGGAATACGCCAATGCACGCGGCGTGCGCATCATCGGCGATATCCCGATCTACGTCGCGCTCGACAGCTGCGACGTGTACAGCTCGAAAGATTTGTTCTGTCTGGACAAGGACAACAAGCCCTCCTGCGTCGCCGGCGTCCCGCCGGATTACTTTGCCGAGGACGGTCAGCTCTGGGGCAATCCCCTGTACGACTGGGACGCGATGGCTGCCGACGGCTACGCCTGGTGGTGCGACCGGCTGCGTCATGCGCTCATGCTCTTTGACGGCGTGCGGATCGACCACTTCCGCGGACTGGAAGCCTATTGGGCAGTACCGGGTACGGCCAAAACCGCGCGCGAGGGCGAGTGGCGCAAAGGACCGGGCATGGCGCTTATCCGCAAATTGCAGGAGGTGGCGGGGGATCGGCTGATTATCGCGGAGGATCTCGGCGACATCACGCCGGAAGCTGCGGCGCTCGTCAAGGAAAGCGGTTTTCCGGGCATGCGCGTATTTCAATTCGCGTTCCTTGACCACGACGACAACCCGCACCTGCCGCACAACTATGTACCGAACTGCGTGGCCTATACCGGCACGCACGACAACAATACGCTCCTTGGCTACCTATGGGAAATGCACGACAGCGACCGCCGCCGCATGCTCGAATACTGCGGCTATACGTCGCCGGACTGGACAAACGGCTGTCCGGCCGTGATCCGCACCATGTTCCAAAGCGCCGCGGGACTGGTCATCCTGCCGATTCAGGACCTACTCGGCTACGGCTCCGATACGCGGCTGAACATCCCGGGCAAGGCGGACGGCAACTGGCAGTACCGCGTCACACGCGAACAGCTCGACTCCATCGACCGCGGCCGCTTCCGCAGACTGAACGATCTGTACAAACGATAAGGAGGTTCTTTATGAAAACGATCCGCAAATCACTGGCTCTTCTTCTTTGCCTGTGCCTGTTTTTGTCGGCGCTGGGCATGCACGGCTTCGCTGCCGACGCTGTCTACGGTCCGTATGAATACGACGACATCGCCGTAAAAAACAGCGACCCCGAAGAATGGGAACCCAGCTCGACGATGAACAAAGTGCAGAAAGCGTTCTACAACGCGCTCAACGTCGTGGGCGACGTGCTGCTGCGTACGCTCTGCGCGGTGTACCCCTCCCCCCGCAACTGGAAAGACGTGTCGGAATTTGACGGCAGCGGCTTTCTGCCCGGCCGCCAAACGTATGCGACGAGCGTCGCGGACAGCAACGAATGGCGCGTCGGCTATGGTTCGCGCAGCGTCATCCCGACCGATTTTGAGAGCGGCAAGTATTACATCGGCCGCGACCTGTTCACCAATCACCCCGTCGGCATTCTGGACGATAACCGCGTGCGCGCCGCCGCGTTTGACGACGGCAGCGGCGAAGGGCTGGTCATTATCGCGGTGGTGGATTCGCTCGGCGTGACGCGTGCCGATACGCTGACCGTGCGCGAACGCATTCTCGACTGGGCGGCAAAGGAGAATATTGCGATCGCCTCGATCAACCTGTCCGCCACACACAGCCACAGTGCGCTTGACGCGCAGGGCGTGGCGACGGACGCCATATACAAGCTCCTGACCACGGGCTGGAAATCACTGCTGAATATAAAAAAAGATAAAAAACTGGAAGACGCCGAAGCGTTCAAGGTCTTCTACATAAACGCCGTCACCGAGGCCATGCAGGACGCCGTCCGGGATATGCGCCCCGGCAAGCTCTCCTACGGACGTGTCGACACCGCCGCTTATGCCAAAGATAAGCGCGGTCTGATCGCCGAAGAGGATCTGCCGAAAGCCGCCGTTTTCCGTTTTGATCCCGCAGACGGCAGCGCCGGTCTCTACCTTGCCGACGTCGCCTGCCATCCGACGTCCTTCAGCGCGGACAACCATCTGCTGACCGCCGACTACATCGCCTACATGGAGCAGCGCGTCGCGGAAAAAACGGGCTGTCATTTCCTGTTTGCGCAGGGCGCGTCCGGGCAGGTCTCGCGCCGCAACGTCGGTCTGCAGAGAGACAAGCTGCCGGAAGAAGAACGGCTGGGCGCCGAAACGCGCTACATGGGCAAGGTCTTTGCCGATATGATCCTCGCCGCCGACTTTGAGCAGCTTCAGCCTGTGCTGAACGTGCGCCATACGCAGTTCCTGCACACGCCGACCAACTATCTGCTCGGTCTTGCGGTCAAAGCGCAGCTTGTCAACAACCAGGTTTATACAAGCCGTCTCGGCACAAAAATGCATATCGTGCTGGAAGAGGGCTATATCGAGTTCGGCGGCCGCGTCAGCCTGTGCCTGTTCCCGGTCGAGCTGTATCCCGAAGTATTCTACGGCGCACGGATTCTGAACAGCGGCGACTATCAGAAAGTCGTGTGGGACAATTCCGACTGGACATACCCCGCGCCTGTCGACCTTGCCCCGCGCAGGGGGATCGACATGTACGCCCTGCACCTGGCCAACGATTCGCTGGGTTACTGTGTGCTCGACAACAACTACGCCTTCTTCGGCCACATCATCGGCGACGGCATCGCGGACGAAGTGCTCTCGATGGGCAGGCACACCGCATCCACCGTCGTGACGGAATTCCAAAAAATGATGGATTCTCTCTCTGATTGAGGATGCGTCACAGCGCACCGCACACAACACACAGCAGCGCACGGGTACGACCGCCCGTGCGCTTTTGTTTGGACTGATGATTCTAAAGCGCGCCTTAGCGGGAGGCAGAGCGGAATTTGTCGGGCGGGCTTTGTCCGAATGATATGACGCTATGCGTCATGAATTGGCTGACGCCATGAATTGCCGCTGCGCAACATGAATTGCATTGCACTGCAATGCATTGAGGGCGGGGCAAACCCCGCGCCCCATTTTAAATGGGTACGGGCGAAGCCCGTCCGCAATGCGCTAACAGTCAACTACGGGATACAGCTGAAAACGGACTTTGCGGACAGAGACGATATATTCCTGTCATGAAATGACACCCGATGACGCCCAAATACAGATCTTTTTCATTTCAAAAAAACAGTCTCCTATAGGATCTTTTGTAATTGGGTGTCACTGGGTGTCATTCCCCATGGATGTCTCATAAATGACGGGTTAAGATCCGCACCTGCAAAGCGGAATTTGTCTGGCTGCTGTTTTATGTCGTCTTCGGCGTGATTGTAGGGGCGGGCATGACTGTCAAGAGTAACATGGTAAACAGGTGTGCAAGGACATGGTATACACATTTACAGTCTGCAAATGCGGCGATTCAGCAGCTTGCCGGAATGGGAATCGAACTGTGCGATTCTGAAATTCCTGTAACAAGCGAAGAAAGAAT